>NZ_JAECZP010000007.1:0-236821 GCF_019691255.1 Pseudomonas sp. USTB-Z | reverse complement strand
CTCCCGGGAGTACGCGCTGCAGGCCCCATCCATGGGGCCTCAGCGCTTGACGGGCATCCATGCCCGTCACCTCCCTTCGCAAGCCCTACGCTCGGCCTCCTGAAGTCGCAACCCGCGTCGTCTGAACTATCGCGCACTTAGAAGCAAAAGCCACAGCCACGGCAACGGCAACGGCAACGGCAACGGCAACGAACCGAGTCTGATCAACGGTCCTTGAACTGTGCCTCACGCTTGGCGATGAATGCGGCCATGCCTTCTTTCTGGTCTTCGGTGGAGAACGCCGCATGGAAGACCCGACGCTCAAAACGAACCCCCTCGCTGAGGGTGACTTCAAATGCTCGGTTGACGCTCTCCTTGACCATCATGCTCACCGGAATCGACTTGCTGGCAATGGTCGCCGCCACCTTCAGCGCCTCTTCCACCAGTTCTGCCTGCGGCACGATCCGCGCCACCAAACCTGCTCGCTCGGCTTCTTCCGCCCCCATCAGGCGGCCGGTCAGGCAAAGCTCCATGGCCTTCGCCTTGCCCACCGCACGCGTCAGCCGCTGGGTGCCGCCCATACCCGGCAGCACGCCCAGGTTGATTTCCGGTTGACCAAATTTGGCATTGTCCGCAGCGAGGATAAAGTCGCACATCATCGCCAACTCACAGCCGCCGCCCAGGGCAAATCCAGACACGGCAGCAATGATCGGCTTACGGCGATTGGCAATGCGGTCGGCGTCGCTGAACAGGTCGTCGACGTAGATCTGCGGGTATTGCAGCTCAGCCATTTCCTTGATGTCGGCGCCAGCGGCAAAGGCTTTGGCCGAGCCTGTCAGCACCACGCAGCCGATGTTCGGGTCGCGCTCAAGCTGGTCCAAGGCCTGGTTGATCTCACCGACAATCTGCGCGTTCAGCGCATTGAGCGCCTGCGGGCGGTTGAGGGTGATCAGGCCGACCTTGCCGTGGATGTCCAACAGGATGGTTTCGAATGCCATGCAGTCTGCTCCTTCAAAGATTGCGCGCAATGACCATGCGCTGAATGTCGCTGGTGCCTTCGTAGATCTGGCAAACCCGAACGTCGCGGTAGATCCGCTCCAGCGGGAAGTCACTCAGATAGCCATAACCACCCAGGGTCTGCAAGGCATCCGAACAGACCTTTTCGGCCATTTCCGAGGCGAACAGCTTGGCCATCGACGCTTCCACCAGTGCCGGACGCCCCGCATCACGAAGGGCAGCGGCGTGCAATACCATCTGCCGGGCAACGGAAACTTTCGTTGCCATGTCAGCCAGGCGGAACGCCACGGCCTGGTGCTCGATCAGCGGTTTGCCAAAGCTTTGGCGCTCGTTGGCATAGTCGCGCGCCACTTCGAACGCCGCGCGGGCCATACCCACCGCTTGCGAGGCGATGCCGATACGGCCGCCTTCAAGATTGGCCAGGGCGATCTTGTAGCCTTCACCCTCCGCACCCAGCCGGTTGGCCACTGGAACGTGCACATTGTCGAAAACGATCTGGCAGGTGTCGGAGGCGTGCTGGCCGAGTTTGTCCTCGACCCGCGCTACCTGGTAGCCCGGCGAATCGGTCGGCACGATGAAGGCGCTGATGCCACGCTTGCCAGCCTCCGGGTCGGTGACTGCAAACACGATCACGACGCCGGCGTTCTGCCCCGAGGTAATGAACTGTTTGCTGCCATTGAGCACGTAATGGTCGCCCTCCAGGCGTGCACGGGTCTTCAGGCTGCTGGCATCGGAGCCAGCCTGCGGCTCGGTCAGGGCGAAAGCACCGAGCATCGCACCTGTCGCCAGCGGGGTGAGGAATTGCTCTTTCTGCTGCTCGTTGCCGAAGCGCAGGATCGGCACGCAACCCACCGAGTTGTGCACGCTCATGATGGTCGAGCAGGCACCATCACCCGCAGCGATTTCCTCCAGCGCCATGGCATAGGCCACATAACCCGTGTCGCTGCCGCCCCACTGCTCGGGCACCAGCATGCCGAACAGGCCCAGTTCGGCCATTTCGTCGATGGCCTCTTTCGGAAAGCGATGGTCCTTGTCCCATTGCTCGGCAAACGGCTTCAGGCGTTCCTGGGCGAACGCACGTACCGCGTCGGCGATCTGTTGTTGCTCGTCATTTACCAGCATGGTTCACCTCAGTACAGGCATTCAACAGCCATGGCCGTGGCCTCGCCACCGCCGATGCAGATGGCCGCCACACCCCGTCGCAGATTGTTCTGGCGCAAGGCCGACAACAGGGTGACCAGAATACGTGCGCCAGAAGCGCCGATCGGGTGACCGAGGGCGCAGGCGCCGCCATGGATATTGACCTTGTCGTGTGGCAGGTCGAGGTGTTTCATGGCCGCCAGGGTGACCACGGCGAAGGCCTCGTTGATCTCGAACAGGTCGACTTCGGCCAGGTTCCAGCCGGTGCGCTTCATCAGTTTGTCGATCGCGCCGATCGGGGCGGTCGGGAACAACGCCGGGGTGTCGGCAAAGGCGGCGTGACCGTGGATGACGGCCAATGGCTTGAGGCCACGTTTGTCGGCCTCGGAGCGGCGCATCAGCACCAGCGCCGCAGCGCCGTCGGAAATCGAACTGGCGTTGGCCGCCGTCACGGTGCCGCCTTCACGAAACGCCGGTTTGAGCTGCGCTATCTTGTCCAGGCGTGCCTTGGGCGGCTGCTCGTCATCCTTGATGACGCGCTTTTCCTTGCCCTCGGTGACTTCCACCGGCACGATCTCGGCGGCAAAACGGCCGCTGCTGATGGCTTCCTGCGCTCGGGTCAGCGAGGCGATGGCGAACTGGTCCTGGGCCTCGCGACTGAAAGAATTGGCCTGGGCACAGTCCTCGGCAAAGGTGCCCATCAGGCGGCCTTTGTCGTAGGCGTCTTCGAGGCCGTCCATGAACATGTGGTCGATGATCTTGCCGTGGCCCATGCGGTAGCCGCCACGGGCTTTGTCCAGCAGGTACGGCGCGTTGGTCATGCTTTCCATGCCACCCGCCACTACCACATCTGCGGTGCCGACCAGCAGCAGGTCATGGGCCATGATCGCGGCTTGCATACCCGAGCCGCACATCTTGTTCAGGGTGGTGCAGGTGGTGTGTTTGTCCAGCCCGGCGCCCAGCGCGGCCTGGCGTGCCGGCGCCTGGCCCTGGCCGGCCGGCAGCACGCAGCCGAACAGTACCTGCTCGACACAGGCGGCATCGATGCCGGCACGTTCCACGGCAGCACGAATGGCGGCGCTGCCCAGTTGCGGCGCAGTCAGGCTCTTGAGGTCGCCCTGCAACCCGCCCATGGGCGTGCGCACGGCGCTGACGATAACGATGGGGTCATTGGCGAGGGTCATGTTCGCTCTCCTTACTTGGCAGCCATGCGCAGCGCACCGTCGAGGCGGATGACCTCACCGTTGAGCATGCTGTTCTCGATGATGTGGCGGGCCAGCGCGGCGTATTCCTGCGGGCGGCCCAAGCGGGGCGGGAACGGCACGCCGGCAGCCAGTGAAGCACGCACCTCATCGCTCATGCCGGCCATCATAGGTGTTTCAAAGATGCCCGGAGCGATGGTCATCACGCGGATGCCGAAGCGTGCCAGTTCGCGCGCGGCCGGCAAGGTCAGGCTGGCAATGGCCCCCTTGGAGGCAGCGTAGGCGGCCTGGCCAATCTGGCCGTCATAGGCGGCAATGGAGGCCGTGTTGATGATGACCCCACGCTCGCCGCTCTCATCGGCAGCCCCTTCGGCCATGGCCGCCGCAGCCAGACGCAACAGGTTGAAGCTGCCGATCAGGTTGACGTTGATGACCTTGGCGAAGCTGGCCAGGCCATGCGGGCCCTGCTTGCCCAGCACCTTCTCGGCACCGACGATGCCGGCACAATTGACCAACCCATGCAAGCTGCCAAAGGCGCTGACAGCTGCATCGACAGCCGACTGGGCCGCCTGCTCGTCACTGATATCAGCCACGGCGAAACGGGCGTTGTCGCCCAGTTCGCGGGCCTTGGCTTCGACAGCCTGGGCATTGAGGTCGACCAGCATGACCTTGGCGCCAGCCTCGACCAGCATCTGTGCAGTCGCGGCACCCAGCCCGGAAGCGGCGCCACTGACGATGAAATGTTTATTGGCTATGTGCATGAGTACTTTCCTTTCAGACGCTGACAGGGGTGGCCTGTTGCGCTTGTTGTTTGGCGACTTCCTGGTTGCGCAGGATGAAGCGTTGCAGCTTGCCGCTCGGGGTCTTGGGCAGCTCGCTGACGAATTCGATTTCCCTGGGGTAGGCATGCGCGTAGAGGCGCTGGCGCACGTGCTGGCGCAAGGTTTCTTCCAGCTCGACGCTTCCGGCGTAGCCGCTGGCCAATACCACGAACGCCTTGATCAGCTCGGTGCGCTCCGGGTCGGGCTTGCCGATCACCGCGGCCTCGATCACCGCCGGGTGCTCGATCAACGCGCTTTCCACATCGAACGGCCCCACCCGGTAACCGGAGGTGGTGATCACGTCGTCGCTACGGCCAACGAAGCTGATGCTGCCATCCGGGTTCAGCTCGACAGTGTCGCCGCTGAGGTAGTACTTGCCGACGAAGGCTTTGGTCGGCAGGCCGTGGTAACCGCCGAACCAGCATAGCGGCGACTGCTCGCGGTCAACGGCGAGGATGCCTGGCTGGCCGGCTGGCCGCTCGTTGCCCTGCTCGTCCAGCACCACGATGCGGTGGCCGGGGATGGCATAGCCGGCAGAGCCCAGGTGCACCGGGTGCTTCAGACCATGGTGATTGCACAGCACCATGCCCAGTTCGGTCTGGCCGTAGTGATCGTGAATGGTCACGCCCAGCTCGTCGGCGAACCAGCGGATCACCTCGGGGTTAAGCGGTTCGCCGGCACTGCTGACCACCCGCAGGCGGCCCTTGATCGGTACCGAAAAATCTTTGCCCGCCGCAATCAGCAAGCGATACGCGGTCGGCGAGCCGGCCAGGTTGGTGATACCCAGCTTGTCGATCACCCGGGCGCAGCTCTCGACACTGAACGGGCCATCGTAGAACGTGGTGGCATGCCCCAGCGACAATGGGCCGGTAACGGCGTAATACAAGCCGTACGCCCAACCCGGGTCGGCCAGGTTCCAGAAGTTGTCCTCGGGCAGCAGCTCGATGGCATCACGCATGTAGCCCTGAAACGCGACGATCGCACGCAGTGGTACTTCCAGGGGTTTTGCCGGGCCAGTGGTTCCAGAAGTGAACATCAGCAGGAATGGATCGTTGCCTGAGCGCATCACCGGCTCACATACGTCCGCTGCGCGCTCCAGGCATTGCTGGAAGTCCAGCTCACCACTGCGGGCCTTGACAGTGATGATGGTCGGGCAGACGTGCACATCGTCCAGCTTGGCGCGGTTGTGGCTATCGGTGACTATCACTCGGGCATGGGATTGCTCAAGCCGGTGCTCGATGGCCTTGGGGCCGAACGCGGTGAACAAGGGCTGGTAGACCGCCCCGAGGCGCCAGGTAGCGAGGATGGTCACCAACAGTTCGGGGGTGCGCGGCATCAAGCCGGCAACCCGGTCGCCTGCGCCTACCCCCTGCGCCTTTAGCACATTGGCAAACCGGGCAGCCTGCACCTGAAGCTGATCGAAGCTATAGCGCGCGCTGTTACCATCGCGGTCTTCATGAATCAGTGCCAGCTTGCCGTCACCGGCATGGCGGTCACAGCATTCGACACAGGCATTAAGGGCTTCAAGGTTGCCGTGCAATGCCGCCACAACGGCCTGGTCATGGTCAAACGTGCGAGCGGCCTCGGCGTAATCGCGCATCATCGGACTCCTGGTTTCTTGTTTTTGGAGTTGAAGCATCGGTCCGACGATGTTCGCGCCGCTCATGCGCGGCGGCAATGGCCAAAGCTGTCAATCTGGATGACTGGTTTGGCCGCCGCCCGTCACCCCTCTGCGCGCTCGGCTGCACGCAGGTAGGACTGGGTGAGCCCTGCGACCAGGCGTTCGATGTCGAGGTCCTGCTGTGCCTGCAGCCGGTGTAGTTGCTGCTCGAAGGCCGCCGGCACCAAGACAGGACGTTGAGCCTGCAGCTCAAGCGTACGCCGCGTGTAATCCGCACTGAGGGCATCGAACATCTGGTCATGTAGCTGGCGCAGGTAACGTCGCCAGAACGCGCGCTGGCTCAGGCTATCGGTCAGGCCCTCGATGGTCTGCGCGCGCGTAACCCGCAGGAACGCATCCTCTATCTGGGCCTGTGTCAGCGCGACAGCTTCGGGATAGCGCATGGCATATGGCTGGTTGGGCAGCTGCAACCGGCTACGAAGTTGCACCCTGTAAGCCAGCCCCAATGCCAACTGGTCAATATGTTCACTGGCAGCCAGACGCTGCCGGCCATCCTGGTAGGCAATCCCTTCCAGTTGATCCAGCCGGAACAGTTGCCTGCCCAGTTCGAGCAACTCACCTCTGCTTTCAGGGTTGGCTGCGGCGGCTTCTGCCTGCGCCTGCCTCACCGATACTTGCAGTGCACTGAAATGACTGGCAACGGCGTCCGAACATGACAGCGGCCGGCCGGCCTGTTCAAAGATCCGCCGGCACAGCACCGGGTCGCCGTCCAGCGTAGCCAGCAGTGTCCATACGCCGTCAACCAGCGCATCCCGCCCTTCACCCGCTTCGCTGTAGTCCGCTGTCATCTCCAGGCGAGCCAACAACCTGAACAACCCACTGCTACCCGCTTGCTCCAGCAACCGCAGCCACACGTCCTCCCGCTCGGCCTGAACCGTCGCATCCGTATGGCCCACCCAACGCGTACGGGCCCTGACCAGGTCAACTGACCCCAACTGATCAGGTGAGTGCCGGTGCTCTTCGATCACGTCGAGTGCATACAAGCCTCTTTGCTGCATGACCGACAAGGGGTTGTTTTCTATCAGAATGGCGCGTCGAAATGCATAAGGCATCAGCTGGATCTCGGTGGGCACTTCGCGGAGTTGATTGTTGCGCAGGTCAGCACACTCGAGTAGACCACAGAGCTCCAGGCGACGCGGCCAACTGCCCAGGCGACAATGACGCAGGTTCAGGCTTGTCAGCCGAGAAAGTTGGTGGAAGCTCATGTCCAGCGCTTCCAGCCGGTTATGACTGAGATCAAGATGCGCAAGGTTGGACAAACCATGCAAAACGCCGATCGCCTGGGCATCGAGGCGTATCTCGTTATGCGCCAACCGAAGCGATTGAAGATTCGGTAAATGGGCAATGCCTGTTGGTAGACGCATCAACGCGTTGTTGTTGAGGTTCAGGTGCGTCAGGGCAGTGAAGGGGCGAAGGAAGTCGACCGGTATGTCAGTAATCCGGGTGTCGTTCACGCTCAGCAGGGTAATGCGATGGAAATCGATGTTCGGCGGCAGTGCCGGCAGTGTGCGCAAACTCAAACCGCTCATCGACAAGCGCTGCCCTTGTGTTTGCCCCTCGCCGGCCGAAACAGGCTCGCCCTGCAGTCGCCAGGCTCGCAGGATGCTATCGGCCGTCAACCTGCGGGCGGCGCGTCGACCCTCCTGCAACTCGGCACCGACCCAGCGATTCAGGTACAGCACCAGTTGGTCATGGGCTTCCTGCAGTTCTACCAGGCGCTCGAAGACTGGCTGCGGGCCTTGTTGCACACGCGCCAGCTCCACATCGAGCGCGGCCTCGTCCAGGCCAGGATAAAGCGACCGTAGCTGGTCACGAATGATCGCCCGCTCATCTCTGGGTGCAGCGCCAGGGCGGCCACTGAGCGGGTATCCCACGCGTCCATCGTCCATGCGACGCCCTGGATTGAGCCAGGCCTGCTCCTCTGGCCAGCCGAGCATGCGCGCGATATCCCAATGGGAAGCGGGTAACCGCGCCAGAAGTTTCTCACGCAATTGGCTCGCCGCAGCACTGCCCACCCGTTGCATCGCTGCCCGCTGCTCTGATGTCAGTGCGGCAAAAAGCGCCTCGAAGATACATCCCGGCTCGTCAGCAATAAGCACGTGTGGCACACCTGACCCGTTGTAGATCAGAAACCTGCCTTCATGCCGGACCACTATTCTTCTTGCCTCGGTTTGCCCGCCGCTACCGAGGCGCCTGATAGACCGCCCATCCAGCCCGCTGTCACGCAAGTCAAGGTCAAGGTGCTCGAGTTCGAAGCTATCCAGCAACGCAAGGGCCAACTCGCCGGTGACATCACTGTACGCTGTGCTCAGATACAATCCCGCCAGCCCCCGGCTCAGGCGAGCCAGACGCAAGAGCGAACGGGCGTTGTTCGCGCACGGCAATGGCAGCCGCCGCTCGACCCGCGCCATTTGGTGCTCAAGCTCATGCGCTTGGTCGGTTACTTCATTTATGTAGGCCGAAGGCAAACCCGGGAAGTCCCGCTTGACCAACATGCTCAGCGGGTCTGCTGCAAGTGGCTGCTCTGTCAGGTGGGCAAACAATTGCGGCCGCAACCCGGCCTCATGCACCCGGATCTGCTCCAGTCCGGCGCCCACGTCTGGCCTTGCTTCACACCAGGCCAGCAGTTCACTGTCCGATGGCACCAACGCCTTCAGCCGAACACGCTCGAAAAACGTTTGAATGCGTGCATGCGCCTGGAAGGCGCGCAAGGTTTGGCCAAGGCTCACCGGCGCCGGGCGATTTTCCACGAGAACGCCGCGCAACAAATCTGCATCGATACCTGCCACCCGCATGATCTGCTCGGCCTGATGCGCGTCGACAGGGGAATGCTGTGGCCATAATGCATCCAGCATGCGAGCAGGCGCCTGCCAGCTGAGTGGTTGCTCACGCATCAGCTGCCAGCCACGCTCACCATTGTGCAACACGACCGGCCCGTAGCCGCCCTCACTCGCTACATGGCGCAGGCGATAGGGGCCATCGGCGATAGGCTGATGCACTTCGAAGTTGCGCCCATCGATACGGACCCAGCGGCGGCCCACCTCGCCATAGCGTCCCTCGTCAACCAGGTCGATAGCGCCCGGCAGTGATCGATAATTCCTGGCGTTGAACTGCCACAGGCGACCGCGCCCATTCCCAAGGCTTACCGGCTCCAGGCCCGCAACAAACGCACTGCGCACAAAACTGACACCCGCCACCGTCGCAGCGGTAGCCGCCAAGGTTTCGGCAACCCCCAGCAGATGCTGCAGCGCTTCGTGTTGGTGCCCTCTCGACCAATCCCGTGTCCCTTCGAACACTTCAGCGCACGTCTGGGCAACCACCTGACCCAGCAGCACGCCGCCCACAGCCGGGATGAACAAGCCGGCGAGGTTTACCAGGTCCAGACCTGCCGCTTTCCACTCAGCGTGTCTGGCGCTTACCGCCAGGCTATCAGCGTCGGCAGTCGGTACCAGCAGCAACCGGGCATCTTCCTTGGCCCGTTGCACTTGCCGAGTCGCCAGTTGCGTGAAGATCCCTCCTTCAGGAGTTTCACCCTCAAGCTCCAGGTCCGGCAGCTTGTCTTTCAGGCGCTTGCCGAGGGTACTGACAAAACCTGCACGGTGCTCAAGGCTGATGAGCTGTGTGAAGTACTGCCAGTATCCGGGATCTGGCAACAACATTGCCACGGTACTGTTCATGGAGGCGGCATTGTCGAAGAACCGCAATGCCTGCCGGGGATCACCAGGCAGGTAAAGTACGATGCCCCGATCATTTCCCGCCTTGTCATGCAGGTGGATCAGCAAGCCATCGACCACAGGTTTCCCTAATGCCCTCAGCAGCATGGGTTTGCCTTCAAGCCCTCGTTGTCGCCGCTCCTGACCGTGGTCCACCAGCTCACGCAGTGCAAGCTGCACATCGACGCTTATGTTTCCCTGCAAAGCCGCAAGCTCGGTCGCCAGCTTCAACCCCGAACGTTTGTCTTCAGCCAGCACCGCCTGGGTAGCTGGCGGGAAGATCCTTTGCAACGCGTCCTGATAGCGCTGACCAACGTCCAGATTGCGACAGGCCGTAATCAATGCTTCCAGCGATGCATTCAATGGTTTATCGCTGCCTGGCAAAACCAGCCCCGTGCCCTCGTAGTAGCGGGTATTCGCAGCAAAGTTGCGCATCAGCCGCAGTAACCCGTTTTCACGCGTCTGGCTGTACCCGTATGTCTGTTGCAAGGTACCTGGCAGTGTGCCGAAGCGCGGCGCTACCCGCAGCCATTCGAGCTGGGCAAATACCTGCCCGTCCGGCAACGGTGCATCCAGCAAAGCCGCCAGGTGCTTCTCGGCAAACTGCTGGAGCGGCAGTAACTCAAGCGTCAGGCCACTCAAGCGTGCCTGGCTGGCGTGGTGCGCGTTCAGGCTGGTGCGCAGGGTGTTGATCTGGCCCCGTGACGCGCGTTTGAGCCACTCAGGTAATCGGGCACCGATGAATGGGTCATGGCCCGTCGTGTTGATAATCATGGTGGGTTCCCCCCGCTATTTGACGAAGCCAACCATGTTGTTCAAATGCCGGGCCAGGATGCAGAGGGAACGGGTTCGATCGGCGCCTGCTCGGTAAGCCTTCTGGGCCCGCGCGGTAATGCACTACGACGGGAAGTGTTCGCCCTTCAGTGCCCTGCCCCTCGCGCCTGGATCAATGCCCGATAATGCCCTGGGTTGCAGCCGAACCACTTGCGAAATGCCTTATAGAACGAGCTGCTGTCGGCGAACCCCAAGCGCTCGGCAAGCTCGCCCATGGCCAGGTCTTCCTGGCTGAGCCAGGCGATCGCCAGCTCCCGTCGTACGCTGTCCTTCAAGCCCTGGTAGTTCTGCCCCTCTTCTGCCAGGCGCCGCCGCAGGGTCGATGGCGACAGGCACAGCTGCCGGGCCAGGCGGTCAGCATCGGGCCACTGCGCAGGGGCCAGGCGCAGCAGGTCGGTGCGGATACGCCGCCCGAGGCTGGCCGGGTCACGGTATTTGACCAGGATATTGCCCGGCGCTTCGGCCAGAAAACGCTGCAGTTCCTCTTCACTGCGCCGCAGGGGCAAGTCGAGGCATTGCGAAGCGATGATCATGCGTGTGCGTGGACGCTCAAAATGCAGGTTTTCCGAAAACATGACCCGGTAGTCGTCGCAAAAGGGTGGTTCGGTACACCGCAGATCAATGCTCAGAATCGGGATACGCCGTCCGGCCAGCCAGCAGGTCACGCCATGCACGATCATCCAGAACGTGAAATAGGTGAACGCGCGGCGCGGTTCGTCACGCGGCTCATTGATGACAATTTCGGCCAGGCCTTGCTGGCGCACCAGGCTGGGCTGCATGTCTTGAAGCATCAGCGACAGAAATGCCAGCGAGGTTTCCAGGCCTGCACCCAGAGTTGGTTGGCCCATGCTGGCACGGCACATGAATGCCAGGCTGCCACTGCGCAGACCGCGCGGGTCCATCGCGAAAAATTCGTCGTTGCAGCGCCGGGCCAGCAAGCGCCACAGGCGGGCATAGGACTCGGCACTGACCCTTGCCTCTGGCAGGTGCAATTGTTCAACGGCGATGCCCGCCCTGGCCAGCAAGCCGCTGTCAGGCTCACCGGCAGGGCAGGTCTGCAACAGCGCTTCGCGCACCAGCTGCATGGAAATGGTGTCTTTGTCGCTCATCGACGGTCCTGTCGGCTGATTGCCGGCCATATTAGGGTCTGTATGAAAAGCCTTGAGACGAAGGTCAGGCAAGGCGAAAACAGCCGAGGAAGCGGAGTTTACGGGTTGTAAATGAGCATTCCGAGGCTGTTTTCAACGCAGCATCACCGAGTATCAAGGCTTTTCATACAGAGCCTAGGGTGCCCCGCAGCAAACAGCCATCATAGCCCCGCTGCCAGGCTCAGGAATGCCTGAATCAGGCGCAGTTCGCGACGGCGCTCCAGGCAGCCGATCACGTGTTGGTTGACAAGGCCCTCGCCGGCCAAGGGTCGTGCCACCACACGGGGATCATTGGCCACTTCAGTGGAAGAAACAACGCCAATACCCAGCTGCGAGGCCACTGCCTCGGTTACCGCCTCCCGGCTGTCCAGCTCCAGCAATACACGCGGTTGCACGCCCGCCTTGATGCAGGCCTTGTCGAAGGTGCGCCGGGTGGTGGAGCTGGGTTCGCGCAGCACCATGATCTGCTGGTGCAGCTCGGCCAACGGCAAGTCCTCCCGCTCGCTGGCCCAGGCGTGCCCCACGGGTAACAACGCACACAGGCGCGACTCACAGAGATTTTGCAGGTGCAGCCCTTTGCGCGGCTCGATTTCGGTCAGCACTGCCACGTCGGCATGCTCGCCGAGCAGCGCAGCCAACGTCTCCTGTGCATTGCCCAGACGCAAGTTGACGGTGACGCCAGGGTACCGCTCACGCAGCAGCGCCAGCATCGGCATGACCCGGTGCGGGCCGTCGGCGGCTACCTCCAGGCGCCCGGTCAGCAACTGGCGGTTGGCCTCGAGCATGGCCTGCGCTTCTTCAGCCAGGCCGAACATGGCGCGCGTGATGGCCGCCAGGCGCGTGCCCTCTTCGGTCAGTTCCACGCGCCGTGCAGTACGCCGCAGCAAGGTGATCTGGTAGTGCTCCTCCAGGGCCTTGACGTGCCCGGTCACCGCCGGCTGGCTGATGAACAGGCGCTCGGCAGCGCGGGTAAAGCTGCCCTCACGGGCCACGGCGTCGAAGGCGCGTAGCTGGAACAGGTTCATATTTATCGGCCTGACTTATAGCTGGGATAACAACAAACAATTTGATTGATGACAGTGCGAATTGCAACCTAGGCCCCGTAGTTTCAGCCCACCGCTTGTGAGGAATAACGGAATGAGCAACGCCCCGATTCTGCTGACCCCAGGTCCCCTGACCACATCAATCCGCACCCGCCAAGCCATGCTGGTGGACTGGGGCTCCTGGGACCGTGACTTCAACCAATTGACTGCCAGCGTCTGCGAACAACTGCTGGCCATCATCGACGGCGCCAGCAGCCACCACTGCGTGCCCCTGCAAGGCAGCGGCACCTTCGCCGTGGAAGCGGCCATCGGCACCTTGGTGCCACGCGATGGCAAGGTTCTGGTACTGATCAACGGCGCGTACGGCCAGCGCCTGGCGAAGATCTGCAAAGTGCTGGGTCGCACTTACAGCACCTTCGAAACGGCAGAAGACCAGCCGACCACCGCCGCCGACGTCGACCGGCTGCTGGCCGAAGACTCGGCCATCACCCATGTGGCGCTGATCCACTGTGAAACCAGCACCGGCATCCTGAACCCGCTGCCCGAAATCGCCCAGGTGATCAAACACCATGGCAAGCGCCTGATCATCGATGCCATGAGCTCGTTCGGTGCGCTGCCGATCGATGCCCGCGAAATCCCCTTCGAAGCGCTGATCGCAGCCTCCGGCAAGTGCCTGGAAGGCGTACCCGGCATGGGCTTCGTCTTCGCCGAAAAAAACGCCCTGGCGTCCGCCGAAGGCAATGCCCACTCGCTGGCCATGGACCTGCACGACCAGCACGCCTACATGGCCAAGACCGGGCAATGGCGCTTCACCCCGCCTACCCACGTGGTCGCGGCCCTGCACGAAGCACTGCAGCAATACAACGAGGAAGGTGGCCTTCCGGCCCGCCACCAGCGCTACGCAGACAACTGCAAGACGCTGCTCGACGGCATGGCAGCCATCGGCCTGCGCAGTTTCCTGCCTGCCGAGATCCAGGCGCCAATCATCGTCACCTTCCACGCCCCCACCGATGCCCGCTACCAGTTCAAGGACTTCTACGAGCGGGTCAAGGCCAAGGGTTTCATTCTCTACCCGGGCAAGTTGACCCAGGTCGAAACCTTCCGCGTCGGCTGCATCGGCGTGGTCGGGGCGGACGGCATGCAGGCCGCCGTGAATGCCGTGGCCGAGGTGCTGCGGGAAATGGAAGTGCTGGACATCTGACGCTTTGCCCACCCGAATTCAGGAGTTAGCGCACATGAACTACAACAACCCCACCCAACTGCAAGCCGCCATCCTCGACTGGGCTGGCACCGTGGTCGATTTCGGCTCATTCGCCCCCACCCAGATCTTTGTCGAGGCCTTTGCCGAGTTCGACGTGCAGGTGTCCATCGAAGAAGCCCGAGGCCCGATGGGCATGGGCAAATGGGACCATATCCGCACCCTGTGCGACGTACCGGAAATTGCCGAGCGCTACCGCAAGGTGTTCGGCCGTACCCCGACCGATGATGACGTCACCGCCATCTACAACCGCTTCATGCCGCTGCAGATCGAGAAGATCGCCGTGCACTCGGCACTGATCCCCGGTGCGCTGGACACCCTCACCGGTCTACGCCAGGACGGCCTGAAGATCGGCTCGTGCTCGGGTTACCCGAAAGTGGTGATGGACAAGGTGGTGGAACTGGCGGCGCAGAACGGCTACGTAGCCGACCATGTCGTGGCCACCGACGAAACCCCGAACGGCCGACCATGGCCGGCCCAGGCCTTGGCCAACGTGATTGCGCTGGGGATTGACGATGTAGCAGCCTGCGTGAAGGTGGACGACACCGTGCCAGGCATTCTTGAAGGCCGCCGTGCCGGCATGTGGACCGTGGCGCTGGTCTGCTCGGGTAATGCCTTGGGCCTGACCTGGGAAGGCTTCCGGGCGTTGAGTGCCGAGAAACTGGAAAGCGAGCGCCAGCGCATCCACGCACTGTTTGCCGGCTCCCGCCCGCACTACCTGATCGACACCATCAACGACCTGCCCGAAGTGATTGCCGACATCAACCGGCGCCTGGCCAAGGGCGAGATGCCGCAAGCCTTCTGACCCCTGCAGTTTCGCTGTGGTAGCGGCCCTTGCGCGACACAAGGCCGCGCCTACGGCGGCCTGCGCCCAATCACCGACCTGTGTCTACCCTCGATCAGGTGTAGGCGCGGGTTTACCCGCGAATACGGTAGCGGCGGCAACGGCGAACGGCGGGTGGAGATTGGCCAGCAGGGCCGGCCCTTTCGCGGGTGAACCCGCTCCTACGGCCGACAACCCTGAGCTAGAACGTTATTGTGGCAATTGCACCCGCGGTTTGGTCGCGGCAAAGATCGCCCAGCTTGAGACGAACAGCGCCGCGATCAATGGGCCAATCACGAAGCCGTTTAGGCCGAACACCGCCAGCCCGCCAAGGGTCGACACCAGGATCAGGTAGTCCGGCATGCGCGTATCCTTGCCCACCAGGATTGGCCGCAACACATTATCCACCAGGCCGATCACCAGCACCCCGAACGCGGTAAGCACCACCCCTGGCAGTATCGCCCCGGTCAGCAGGAAATACGCCGCCACCGGCGCCCAGATAATGCCCGCGCCCACCGCCGGCAGCAGCGACAGAAACGCCATCAGCACCGCCCACACCAACGCACTCGGGATATCCAGCACCCAGAAAATAAAGCCTCCCAACGCACCTTGGGTAATGGCCACCAGCACGTTGCCCTTCACCGTCGCCCTCACCACACGATTGAACTTCAACTGCAAACGACGCTTCTGGTGCTCGGGCAGCGGGACGGCCATCCGCACCCGGCGCGCGACTTCCGGACCATCACGCAGGAAAAAGAACAGCAAGTACATCATGATGCCAAAACTGATCAGGAACTCGAATGTGCCCTGCCCAAAGCTGAACGCCTGGCTGGCCAATACCTGGCTACCCTGGGTTGCCCACTTGGCGATCTTGTCACGCAACCCGTCGAGGTTACCCATGCCCATGGTGTCCAGGCCACGCTGGGCGAATGCCGGGAGCATGTCCTTGCCGCGCTCGACGTAACCGGCGATGTCCAGTTGCCCGCTTTCGATGCGCTGGTACAGCGTGGCGCCCTCTTGAACCAGCAGCGCGCTGGTGATGATCACCGGCAGGATCGCCACAAGCAGGCACACCAGCGTAGACGTGGCCGCGGCAAGGTTACGCCGCCGACCGCAGCGGATCAGCAAGTGACGCTGCAGCGGGGCGAACAAAATGCCGAGAATCACCGCCCAGAAGATTGCGCCGTAATACGGCAGAAGGATCCAGAAGAAGGCAATGGTCACCAACGCCAAGAGTACTGCCAGGGCTTTGTTCTGTAGCGCGGTTTCGTTCATCGCAGTTCCTCAAATGGCTTATGAGTGATTAGTGCACCGCACCTGGACAAAAGTGCCGCGCTCACTTGACGCAAATCAATACGCGCCTTGTCCATCGCCCCTAGCATCCCGGCCTTTTTGCCCCGGTGCGCACATGAACCCTACTGCCAAGCCCGAACTGCTGGCCCCCGCCGGCACCCTCAAGACCATGCGCTACGCGTTTGCCTACGGCGCCGATGCGGTCTACGCCGGCCAGCCGCGTTACAGCTTGCGGGTGCGCAACAACGCGTTCGATCACGCCAACCTGGCACTGGGGATCGAGGAGGCGCACGCCTTGGGCAAGCGCTTCTACGTGGTGGTCAACATCGCCCCGCACAATGCCAAGCTCAAGACCTTCCTCAAGGACCTGGCACCCGTGATCGAGATGGCGCCGGACGCGCTGATCATGTCCGACCCCGGGCTGATCATGCTGGTGCGCCAGCACTTCCCACAGATGCCGGTGCACCTGTCGGTGCAGGCCAACACCGTCAACTGGGCCAGCGTGCAGTTCTGGCAGCAACTTGGCCTGAGCCGGGTGATCCTGTCACGGGAGCTGTCGCTGGACGAAATCGAGGAAATCCGCCAGCAGGTGCCGGGCATGGAACTGGAAGTGTTCGTGCACGGCGCCCTGTGCATGGCCTATTCCGGCCGTTGCCTGCTGTCGGGCTACCTCAACAAGCGTGACGCCAACCAGGGTACCTGCACCAATGCCTGCCGCTGGAAGTACGACGCCACGCCGGCCACCGAGAACGCCACCGGTGACATCGTGCGCCAAGTGCAGCCCACCCTGGGCCTGGGTGCGCCCACCGACCAAGTGTTCCTGCTGCAGGAAAGCAACCGCCCCGGCACTGAAATGCCGGCGTTCGAGGATGAGCACGGCACCTACATCATGAACGCCAAGGACCTGCGCGCCATTCAGCACGTCGAGCGCCTGGCCTTGATGGGCGTGCATTCGCTGAAGATCGAAGGCCGTACCAAATCGCACTTCTACTGTGCCCGCGCGGTACAGTCGTATCGCCAGGCGATCGACGACGCGGTGGCCGGGCGACCATTCGACCGCGCCCTGATGGGCAACCTCGAATCCCTGGCGCAACGCGGTTACACCGAAGGTTTCCTGCGCCGCCACGTGCACGACGAGTACCAGAACTACCAGCGCGGCAACTCGATGTCCGAGCGCCAACAATTCGTTGGCGAGCTGACCGGCGTGCGCGTCGACGGCCTGGCCGAGGTCAAGGTGAAGAACCGCTTCGCCGTGGGCGACCATCTGGAGCTGATGACCCCGCGCGGTAACTACCACTTCGACCTGCACCGCCTGTGCAACCGCCAGCAGCACGCCATCGAGGTAGCACCGGGCGATGGCCACGTGGTGTATCTGCCGATCCCGGAACAGGTTGCCCTCGACTACGGCCTGCTGATGCGCGACCTCCGCATCGACGAAGCAGCAAGCTGACAACACTGTAATGTGCACATCAGCTACCTGACAGCCGGCGGCAGCGAACATCGTGGCGCTTCTGCATGAGGCCACGCCATGTTGCGCCCCCCTCGCGCCGTACGTTTGCCAAAGGCCTGGGCGCCGCCAGCACGCCGGCAGGGGCAACAAACCGCGCTGCGCCTGGAAGCCGCTTACGCTATGCTGCTGACCAACCGCTGGATACTGGAGCCGACCTGGAGGCCAACCTCTAAGGGCGCACCGACGCCGGGCGCGAACAAGGCGTGGGGCTGGCCGACAGCGAGGTGGGCCTGCGCCTGCGCGACAAGATCACGCGCGGCTTCGCCCCCTACGTCGGGCTCAGTTTCAACCGCCTGCACGGCTCGCGCGCCAACCAGGCCCTGGAAGACGGCGAAGAGCTGGGCCAGACCCGCCTTGTCGCCGGTATCCGCCTGCGTTTTTAAAGGAGTGCTTCACCATGCTGCGCAAACACCTGCTGACCCTGAGCCTGCTGGCCGTCACCGGCCTGGCCCAGGCCGCCGAGACCATCGACGTCTACCGCGACCCCAACTGCGGCTGCTGCAAGGCCTGGATCAGCCACCTGCGTGACAACGGTTTTACCGTCAACGACCACGTCGAGCCAAACATGAGCGCCGTCAAGCAACGCCTCGGTGTGGCGCCACGCCTAGCGTCTTGCCACACCGGGGTGATCGACGGCAAGTTCGTCGAAGGCCACGTGCCGGCCGAGCAGGTGCGCCTGCTGGCCAAGCGCAACGATCTCAAGGGCCTGGCGGTGCCGGGCATGCCCATGGGCTCGCCCGGCATGGAGATGGGTGACCACAAGGATGCCTACCAGGTCATCGGGGTGACCCAGGATGGCCAGGACACCGTGGTCGCCAACTACTGATGCTCAGCCTGGGGGCGCTGTTTCTCAGCGCCTTTGGTGCCGCCACCCTGCTGCCGCTGCAATCAGAGGCCGTGCTGGTCGGTCTGTTGCTGCGCCAGCCCGAGGCATGGGCGATCCTGCTGCTGGTAGCCACCCTGGGCAACGTGCTCGGCTCGGTGGTCAACTGGCTGCTGGGCCGGGCCATCGAGCACCTGCGCGACAAACGCTGGTTCCCTTTCAGCGCTGCCCAGCTGGCGCGTGCGCAGCAGCGCTACCAACGCTGGGGGCAATGGTCGCTGCTGCTCAGCTGGATGCCGGTGATCGGTGACCCGCTTACGCTGATCGCCGGGATCATGCGTGAGCCGTTCTGGCGCTTCCTGTTGCTGGTGACCCTGGCCAAGGCTGGCCGCTATGCCGTGCTTGCCATGATCACCCTGGGCTGGTTTCACGCCTGGTAACACCTTTCAGGTTTCGCGTGGTCCACTGCCTGTTACAGTCGCCCCATTCAACCTGGCCCTACACGGAGTTCCCCCATGCTGCGCGCAACCGCCCTCGCCCTGGCCTGCCTTGCCAGCAGTTCGGCCATCGCTGCCGAGTCGCCTACCTACGGCCCCCAGCTTGAAGGCTTCAGCTACCCGCACCCCCTCAAGCATTTCAACTTCAAGTCCCAGGGCCAGGCCCTGCAGATGGGCTACATGGACGTGCCCGCCCAGGGCCAGGCCAACGGCCACAACGTGGTGCTGATGCACGGCAAGAACTTCTGCGCCGCCACCTGGGAAACCACCATCGACGCCTTGAGCAAGGCCGGCTACCGGGTCATCGCGCCCGACCAGGTCGGCTTCTGTACATCAAGCAAACCGGCGCATTACCAGTACAGCTTTCAGCAACTGGCCGACAACACCCATGCCCTGCTCGAACAGCTGGGTGTGAAGCAAACCATTGTGCTCGGCCACTCCACCGGCGGCATGCTGGCCACCCGCTATGCGCTGATGTACCCACAGCAGGTGGAACGCCTGGCAATGGTCAACCCAATCGGCCTGGAAGACTGGAAAGCGCTGGGGGTGCCCTACCGCACCGTGGACCAGTGGTATGCCCGCGAACTCAAGCTGGATGCCGAAGGCGTACGTGCATATGAGCGCAAGACCTATTACGCCGGGCGCTGGAAGCCTGAATATGAACGCTGGGTGCAGATGCTGGTGGGCTTGAACAAAGGGCCAGGGCATGAAGCGGTGGCGTGGAACTCGGCACTGATCTACGACATGATCTTTACCCAGCCGGTGTACCACGAGTTCAAGCACCTGCAGATGCCGACCCTGCTGCTGATCGGCGACCAGGACACCACGGCCATCGGCAGCGATATCGCGCCGCCGGAGGTAAAGGCCAAGCTGGGCAACTATGCAGAGCTGGGGCCGCAGGTGGCCAAGCTGATACCCAAAGGTGAGCTGATCACGTTCGAAGGCATGGGGCACGCGCCGCAAATCGAGGAACCGGTGCGGTTCAATCGCACCCTGGTCGAATGGCTGGGCAAGTGAGCCAATGATTGGCCCCTGTGGGAGCACGCAGGCTTTGGGATTTTGCGCACGCCCGCTGCTGCCACAGGGTTCCTTTACACGTTCCAGACCTGCGTTTCTGTCCAGCCCAGCTCGGCAAAGTCGTCCGCCCGCAACTCAGCCTCTTCTTCGCAGAAAAACTCATCCAGCTGTGGTGGTCTGACCGCTGTATCACTGAGCATTGCGTGCACCTGCCCACGGTGATGCACCTGATGTTCGAACAGATGCGCCAGCAACCGCAGCCGCTGCTCGCGCTGCACCCGATCGGGCCGTACGACGCTCACATAGCGGCCAAGGTCGCCATCACTCAGCCCCCGGCAGTAGGCGATCAAACGGTGGTCAGCCTGGGCCTGCTCGGCATGCAGATCGGTACAGGTGGCAAACGGCTGCTCCGGGTCGAAAAAGCGTTCGCCGTCGGCATCGGGCTGCTCGCCGCGCTGCTCGCACTCGAGCATATGCAGGTAAAACCAATCCACCGTCAGCAAGTGGTTGAGGGTGGCCTTGATCGACGGGAAGAAGCTGCAACGCGGGGCGACGAACTCGTCCTGGGTCAGTTGCAGGCAGGCCTTGTACAGGCGATGGTTGGCCCAGCCATTGTTATAGGCCTGGGTCAGCAGATGATGCGATAGCGGCTGCATGGTCGGCTCCTTTTCAGGCGAAGCGTTGCAGTTGCATCTCCCGTAGCCGGCTCAGGGTGCGCTGGTACGGGAACGCCAGATACCCTTGAGTGTAGAGGGCATCGAGCGGCACCTGTGCCTCCAGGTACAACGCCACCCGACGGTCATAGCATTCGTCGACCAGGGCAATGAAGCGGCGAACCGCATCGTCCTTGGGCGACAGCGCCGGCAGTTCACGGTCACCCGCCACGACCCTCGCCGCGCCATCTTCGGTGCCACGGGCAATCCGCCCCGCCCGCTGTTCCCCGCCCAGCGCCGGAATGCCGGAGACCAGAATCGAGGGAAAACGGTCGCACAAGGCCATGAACTCCATGGCCGCCAAGGGTTGATCGCACAGATCCGTGAAACGACACCAGATAGCCTGCTCACTGCGCCGCACGACGTGAATGTGCCTTGAGCCAATAACCAAGGGCTGATCCGTGCCGGCGTCTTCGGGGCTGAGCTGGCGAAACACCTCGGCCAACGGGCTGGCCTGCCCTGCCTCGGCTACCCAATAGCGCTGCCGCGCTTCACCGGGGTGCAGGCGGTGATCCTGCTCGCCCGCTACCGGCAGGACCTGCATGTGACGACCAATGGCGGCGATGGCCGGCAGGAACCGCTCGCGGTTGAAACCATCGCGGTAGAGCTGCTCGGGTGGCTGGTTGGAAGTGGCAACAATCACCACGCCCTGATCGAACAATACCTGGAACAGGCGGCCGAGGATGATCGCATCACCGATGTCGTTGACGAACAGTTCATCGAAGCACAGCACACGGATTTGCCGCGCCAGCTCCGCCGCCAGGGCCAATAGCGGGTCGGCGGTGCCGTTGAGCTGAAACAGGCGTTGATGCACCCAGGCCATGAAGTGATGAAAGTGCTGGCGCCGGCTCGGTATGCGCAGACACTGGTGGAACTGGTCCATCAACCAGGTCTTGCCGCGCCCGACCGGGCCCCAGAGGTAGAGGCCCTGGGTGGGGCGGCCCTGCTCGAGGGACTGGAAGCAGGCTTGCAAAGCCTCGACGACGCGGGCCTGGGCGGGGTCAGCGACGTAGCCCCGAGTGCTCAGGGCTTGCTGGTAGAGGGTTTGGGGGTCGATGGCCATGGCCGCATTCTACCCGACTGTCACCCTCGGTGCAGGCGCGCGTCAGTCGGCCAGGCCGACCTTGAGTAGCGCGCCGTCCTTGTCATCGGTCAGTACATACAGGTAACCATCTGGCCCCATCCGCACATCACGGATACGTGCCTTCAGGTCACCGAGCAACCGCTCTTCGTGCACCACCTTGTCACCCTCCAGTTGCAAGCGGATCAATTCCTGCGTGGCCAGCGCCCCTATGAACAGATTGTGGTCCCAGGCCTTGAACGTTGGGCTGTCGTAGAACGCCATACCGCTGATACCCGGTGACTTTTCCCATACATGGTGCGGGTCGACCATGCCGTCTACATGCTCGCCCTTGGCCTCGGGGATGGGCAGCAGCGAGTAGTTGATGCCGTGGGTCGCAATCGGCCAACCATAGTTCTTGCCAGGCTTTGGAATGTTGATTTCATCCCCTCCGCGCGGGCCGTGTTCGTGGGTCCACAGCTGGCCGGTCCAGGGGTTGAGCGCGGCGCCTTGCTGATTACGGTGGCCGTACGACCAGATCTCCGGGCGCACGTTGTCCTTGCCGACGAAGGGGTTGTCTTTGGGCACTTCGCCGTCCGGCAGAATACGCACGACCTTGCCTTGCAACTTATCCAGGTCCTGGGCAGTGGGACGTTGGTTGTTCTCGCCCAGGGCGATGAACAGGTAGCCATTGCGGTCGAACACCAGCCGCGAGCCGAAGTGGTTACCCACCGACAGCTTGGGCAGCTGGCGGAAGATCACGGTGAAATGCTCCAGCCGGGCGCGGTCCTCGGACAGCTGCCCGCGGCCGACCGCAGTACCGGCCTTGCCGTCACTGCCCTCCTCGGCGTAGGACAGGTAAACGGTGCGGTCCTTGCCGAACTCCGGTGACAGTGCCACATCCAGCAAGCCGCCCTGGCCTTCGGCCCAGACTTTGGGTACACCGCTGATCGGCGGGCCGACCTTGCCTTCGGCATTGACCAGCCGCAGGTTGCCGGCGCGCTCGGTCACCAGCATGTCCTTGCCACCAGGCAGGAAGGCCAGGGCCCAGGGGTTGCGCAGGCCATCGGCAAGCGTGTCGACGATCAAGGTGCCTTCTTCGCTGGGAAACCGCTGTTCGGCCGCGGCATGCGCCCACAGTGGCAGTAGCGCGGCGGCGGTCAGGGTGACTAGCCAGGGTGCTCGAAGCATGCCGGATTCCTTTCAAGTGGGCTTAAGGCGCACGAGGGTTGTCGCGCGGTGGCCGGGTGGGTTCCAGGTTCGGGGTTTGCTGCTGACGGCGCAGGTTGTCGCCATTGCCGATGCCGCGATTGTCCAGGGTGGGTGGGCGCTGGTACGGGTCGGTGGACGGGCCACGTACCGGTGGCGCAGCCGGCATGCTGCCTTGACGGCTGTTGGGGTTGGCCCGCTGGATCGGGCTGTTGTAAGGGTTGTTGTTGCCGGCAGCACGTTGCACGGGCTGCTGCGCAGCCGCGTGCGTGGGCAGGCACAAGGCCAGGCCGAGGGCCAGGATGGGCAATGTCGGGGTCATGCTTCACCTCCTGTACGAAAATGCCGCGCCTGGTGGGTTTGATAGCCTAAGGCGCGAGGGGTTCGTGGCAAAAGTGTGAATGCGGGTGGAGTTGATTCCTGATGTTTCAGTATGGGCCGCGGAGGGCTGCTTCGCCCTCCAATGGCCGCAACCTTCTACTGGCCGTTATCCACCTCGTGCCGCGCCGCATACAGGCACAGCATCTCCATGGCCAGGGTTGCCCCGGCCAATGCGGTGATATCGGCATGGTCATAGGCTGGCGCCACTTCCACCAAGTCCATGCCTACCAGGTTGATGCCACGCAGCCCACCCAGAATCTCCAGCGCCTGCACCGTGCTCAGCCCGCCACACACCGGGGTTCCGGTACCGGGCGCGTAGGCCGGGTCGAGGCAGTCGATGTCGAAGGTCAGGTACACCGGCCGCTCGCCCACCCGCTGGCGAATCGCTGCAATCACCGCCTCTGTGCCCTGGCGGTGCACCTGCCTGGCGTCGAGAATGGCAAAGCCCTGGCTGTCGTCATTGGTCGTGCGCAGGCCAATCTGCACCGAGTGGGCCGGGTCAACCAGGCCTTCGCGGGCGGCATGCCAGAACATGGTGCCGTGGTCGATGCGCTTACCCGCCTCGTCCGGCCAGGTGTCACTGTGCGCATCGAAATGGATCAGCGCCAGCGGGCCATGGCGGCGGGCGTGAGCCTTGAGCAGCGGGTAGCTGATGAAGTGGTCGCCACCAAGGGTCAGCATGGCGCAACCCGCCTGCAGAATGTGCTCGGCATGGGCCTCGATGCTGTCCGGTACCGACTGCGGCGTGCCGCTGTCGAAGGGGCAGTCGCCATAGTCGATGACCGCCAGGTGGTCGAACGGGTCGAACGCCCACGGCCAGTGGCGGGCCCAGGCCTGCTGGACCGAGGCAGCACGGATCGCCCGCGGGCCGAAGCGCGCGCCGGGGCGGTTACTGGTGGCCGTGTCGAACGGCACACCGCTGACCACCACATCCACACCGCGCAAGTCGCGGCTGTAGCGGCGGCGGGAAAAACTGACAACACCGGCGTAGGTGCTTTCTGCGGCGGTACCATACAGGCTATCGCGGGTCATGGCCTGGTCATTGCTTGCGGCTTGGTCCACGGTCGGGCTCCTTGATTGTCATGGGCTACTGCCGGCTGCGGAAGGCGGTCCACAGACGGTTGCGTTGGCGCAGGTCGGCCAAGGCCATGCTGCGGTCGGCATACAGGCGCTGACGCACCTCGGCCGACGGATAGATATCCGGGTCGTTGCGCACCGCTTCGTCCACCAGCGGCGTGGCAGCCTGGTTGGCATTGGCGAAGAACAGCGTGTTGGTCAGCGCTGCCACCGACTCTGGCTTGAGCATGAAGGCGATGAACGCCCGTGCGGCCTCGGGGTGCGGGGCGTCCTTGGGGATGACCAGGTTGTCCTGCCATACCAGCGTGCCTTCGCGGGGGATGCGGTAGATCACCTCGAACGGCTTGCCGGCACGGCGGGCCTGGTCGGCGGCCATCGCGGCATCACCGTTGTAGGTCAACGCCAGGCACACGCTGCCATTGGCCAGGTCGTTGATCTGCCGGCCGTTGGCAACGTAGCTGACCGACGGCTGCAACTGGCTGAGCAGGTTCTGCGCGGCAGCCAGGTCATCCTTGTTCTGGCTGTAAGGGTCCTTGCCCAGGTAGTTCAGGGCTACGCCGATCACCTCCTGGGGCGAGTCAGGCAAAGCGATGCCGCAACCCTTCAGGCGGGTGGCGTACTCGGGCTTGAACAACAGGTCGAGGCTGTCCAGCGGTACATCGCCAAGGCGCTGGCGTACTGCCTCCACATTTACCCCCAGGCCCAGCGTGCCCCAGGTGTACGGCACAGCATGGCGGTTGCCGGGGTCAACCTCGGCCAGTTTGCCCAGCAGGTCCTTGTCGAGGTTGCCATAGCCAGGCATGGCCTGAGCGTCCAGCGGTTGCAGGGCATTGGCCTTGAGCGCCCGGGCCAGCACGGTGGATGACGGCACCACCACGTCGTAGCCGCTACCACCGGTCAACAGCTTGGTTTCCAGCACCTCGGGGGTGTCAAAGGTGTCGTAACGCACCTTGTAGCCCGTTTCCTGTTCGAAGCGCTGCAAGGTTTGCGGGGCGACGTAATCGGCCCAGCTGTAGAGATTGACGACCTTTTCTTCGGCCTGCAGCGGCAGGGCCAGAACCAGAGACAAAAGGCACAACGATCGACGCATGGCGGACACCTCGGCAAATGGGTGGATGCCGCGAGCATGCCAGCCGGGTTACATTGCACAAATGGCAAGTTTGCAAAGCTGACATTCATCAGGAGCAATGTAATGCTCGGACAAGTGCACGACCCCGACCTGCACCTTCTGCGGCTGTTCGTCACTGTAGTCGAGGCGGGTGGCTTCAGCGCCGCTCAAGGCGTGCTGGGCCTGAGCCAGCCCACCATCAGCCAGCGCATGGCGCAACTGGAGGCACGCGTGGGTTACCGCCTGTGCAGCCGCGGCAAGGGTGGTTTTCGCCTGACGGAAAAAGGTGAATTGCTATTGGACGCGGCGCATGGGCTACTGCTGAACATTGAGCAGTTTCGCCAGCAGGCCAACGGCGTTGCCGGGCGGCTGCTGGGAACTGTGCGCATAGGCATGGCGGAAAATCAGGACAAGGCGGTGAGCCTGAAACTGGCGGCGGCCATTGCGGCATTTCGCAGGCGAGAAGAATCGGTGCAACTGGAGCTTGTCAGTGCACCGCCGGCGGAGCTGGAACGGCTGTTGCTGGAGCAGCGGTTGGACTATGCCATCAGCTATTTTTCCGGCAACCAGGCGGCCTTTGATTACCAGCCCTTGTTCGCGGAGCGCCAGCGGCTGTATTGCGGCAAGGGGCATGTGCTGTATGGCGAGACGGATGTTGGGCTTGAGCGGTTGCTGGACATGGACCAGGTGCGCCATCCGTACCGTTTTCTCAAAGGGGGCGAGCCATTCCAGAGCAGACGCAGCACGGCAGTGGCGGAGCAGATCGAGAGCGTGCTGACGTTCATTCTGTCTGGGCGGCATATTGGCTACTTGCCATGCCACTGTGCACAGGCCTGGGAGGCCGAGGGGCTGTTATGGGCGTTGGACCCTGAGCTTGATTTTGGGGTGCCGTTCACCTTGGCCCGGCACCGGGCACAGGGGGTTGGAGAGGCAGCCCATGTATTTGCGCAGGATTTGCTGGCGGCGTTTGCCTGAACCGGCCCCTTCGCGGGTTTACCCGCGAAGGGGCCGGGCCTGCTGGCCAATTTACACCCGCCGTTCACCGTTGCCGCCGCTACCGTATTCGCGGGTAAACCCGCTCCTACATCGGATCGGTGGTGGACACCTGTCGGTGGCTGGGCACAGGCACCGTCGTGTAGGAGCGGGTTCACCCGCGAAAGGGCCGGTTCAGGCAACCACAATCAGTAAGCCATGCTCCAGGTCAGGGTGTAGGTCCGCCCGCGCCCCTGGTAGTCATACAGATACGCCGGCCCGTAGGTCGGCGAATAGAACAACGTCGCACGCTGTCCCCATACCGTGCTGTACTGTTTGTCCAGCACGTTCTGGATACCGGCACTGACGGTGCCGAAACCGGTGTCTTGGCTGCCCAGCAGGTCAAAGGTGGTGTAACCGTCAATCTCGTGATCGGCATCGTCCTTCAGGCTGAAGGCATGGTTGGCCTGCAACCGTGCACTGCGGCCATCGCCTTTCCAGCCGACGAACGCGGTGGCCTTGGACAACGAGGCATAACGGGCATCGCGCTTGATCCAGCCGCCATCCTCGGCCTCTTCCTCGGAGCGTGTCATGTGCAATGTGCCGCCGGTTTCCCAGCCGGTCTGGAAGTGCCGGGTCAGTGCACCTTCAAAGCCAAAGTCGCGGCTTTTCTGCTCTTCCACGTCGATGGTCAGCGTTTGCGAATCGACGTTGATGATCTTGTCCGACCAGATGTAGTACAGCGCTGCCTGTGCATCCCAATCCAGGTCGGCATAGCGCCAGCCCACTTCCACCTGGCGGCTCTTGATACCGGCCAACGGGTTATCGGCCACGCTCAGGCCCGGCTTGCCGTAGTACTTGGCCGGGTCAGGCAGGTCGAAGCCTTCGCCATAGTTGCTCCACACCTGGTGGCCGTTCTTGAAGTCGTAGATGGCACCGACGTTGAACAGGTTGACCTGATAGTCGTTACTGCCACCTGGCACGCCCTTGAAGTCGCTGACATCCACGTCCATCTGCTGGCGCCGGGCACCACCGGACAATGTCAGGTTGTCGGTGGCATGCCAGTCCAGCTGGGCATACACCGACACACCATCCACCCGGTAGCTGGGGTAGCGTGCGGCCTTGCTGTCTTTTTCCAGCTCCAGGCCACCCGACTCGGACGAGGTCTGGGCGTTGAAGGTGGTCTGCTCGGCGTTGAAGCGCTCGCGGTCCAGGTCAACGCCGTAGGTCAGCTTTAGCGTATCCCACTGTTTGGCAAACAGGCCCTTGAGGCTGGTGACTTCGAAGTTTTGCTGCGAGGCCGCAAAGTACACCCCGCGCGAGCCGGTGGGCGTGGCACGGTTGTAGTACGGGAACGGGTAGAAGTTGTCGTCTTCCTTGCGGTACGAGGCCTGCAGGTAGAAGTCCTGGCCGAGCACGTCGGTGTGGTGGTAATTGGCGTTGAGCAGCAAGCGCCGCGTACGCGGCTCCAGGTCCGATGAATAACCGCTGCGCAGTTCGGCGTCTTCCAGGTCGGATGGCGCGTTGTAGTTCAGGTTGGGGAAGTAGATACCCGTGCTGCCGTGGTTGCCCGAGTCGTAGTACTGGGCCAACAGGTCGAGGCTCTGCTGGTCGTTCAGCTGCAGGCCCAAGGTACCGAGTACGTCGATGGTGCGGTTGTACTGCAGGTCGGTCTGGGTGTTGTCGATGAAAATCTGGTCACCAGCACCATCGTAGAAGGCTTCGTTCTGCTCACCGGAAACGCCCAACCGGGCATTGACCCGTTCGTTGCCGCCGCTGACCGACTGGGCGAAGCGGGTGGCCAGGTCGTCGCTGTTGTTGAAACCGCTGCTGGCCCCCAACTGGGTTTCGAAGCGCGCCGGGCCAGGCTCACCCTTTTTGGTCACGATGTTGATGATGCCGCCAGTGGCGCCACCGCCGTAGATGGCGCTGGCGCCAGACAGCACTTCGACGCGCTCGACGTTGAACGGCGAAATGCTGTCGAACTGGCGCGACAGGCCGCGGGAGCTGTTCTGGCTGACCCCGTCGATCATCACCAGCACGTTGCGCCCACGCATGTTCTGGCCGTAATTGGTGCGCCCTTCCGGCGCCAGGTCAAGGCCCGGTACCAGCTTGCCAATGGCTTCCTTCAGGCTGACGCCGCTGTCGATCTGCTCGCGCAATTGCTGCTGGTCGACCACCCAGACGGTCCCAGGGATTTCGCTGATGGCGGTGCTGGTGCGCGAGGCTACGCTGACTTCGATCGGCTTGAGGTTGACCGCCTGCGGCGCGGCCTCGGCCTTGCGCAGGGTGACGGTGCGAGCCTCGCTGAACTGCCAGCTCATGCCGCTGCCGGCCAACAACTGCTGCAGGGCCTGCTCGACACTGTAGTTGCCCTGCAACGCCGGGCTGACCTGGCCGGCGACATCGCCTGTGGTGTACAGCAGGTGCAGGCCGGCTTGGTCGGCGAAGGTGGTCAGCGCCTGGTCCAGCGGCTGGGCTGGCAGGTCGAGCTGGACCTGGCGAGCTTGCATCTGGGTCTGTTCGGCAGTCGTCGCGGCCCCTGCGTGCAGGGGGCCGAGCAACAGGGCCATGGCACTGCAAGACATCAAGGCATGGTGAAAAGGACCGCGACGGCGGTGCAAGGGCTTGAGCATCAGAGGCACGAATGAGCTTCCTGACAAGTCGTAAATGAGAATGGGTTGCTGATCAGTCTCACTACGACGATCTGGCTTGCAGGAACTTGCAGTGCCAAATGGAAAATATTTTTATTTCTGTCCGGCCTCTTCGCGGGCAAGCCCGCTCCTACAACGACTGCGCCCGCCTGAAGATTGTGCGACCTGTGCAGGAACGGGCTTGCCGCTAAGAGGCCGGCACAGGCTGATCAATGCACCACGGCCAACCACGGCAGGTAAGTCACCTTCAGGCCATACCGCTGCTCCAACGTGCGCAACAGGGCCTCAGGTTCATCCAGGTCAAACACCCCGCTCACTTCCATCGCAGCCAGCTTGCTGTCGGACAACACAATGCGCCCATGCCGGTATCGCTCAAGCTCCGTCAGCACCTGCCCCAGCGGTTTGCCGTTGAAGATCAGCTTGCCACGCTGCCAGGCCATCTGCGTGCCGGCATCGGCCGCCACCGCCAGTTCATGTTCACCCACCTTGGCTTCACCGCGTGCCAACACGACGTGGCCATCGCGCTGCACGCTGAAGGTGGCGGCATTGCCCTGCACCCGCGCACCGGCCGTTTCGACCACGAACGGACGTGAATCATCGGCGGTCTCGAACAGCGCCTCACCCGCATCGAGTACCACACGCCGCTCATGCTCGCTGAACGCCACGCTCAAGGCACTGGCGCTGTTCAGCGTCACCCGTGTGCCATCTGCCAGGGTAATGACCTGCCGCTCGCCCACGGCGGAGTGGTAATCGGCCAGCAGCATCGGGGCTTGCTGCCAACCCGCCACGGCGGCGACCAGCAACACCACCGATGCCGCCACACCCGCCTGCTTCAGCCGGCCGCGGCAATGGCGCAAGGCCTGGCCGATATACTTTGCCACCATGCTCTCGGAAACCCCCAGGCGTTGAGCGACCTGCTTCTGGGTCAGGCCCTCGACACGGTTGAGCAACAGCGCCTGGCGGGCATTGTCGGGCAACTGCAACAGCGCCTGGTCAAGAATCTGCAAGCGCTCGCGGGCCAGCAACGCCGCCTCGGGTGCCGGCGCCGGACAGGCCACCTCACAGGCTCCGTCGCTGTCCTCGTGGCTGGCGGCGATGCGTTGCTCACGGCGCAAGGCGTCAATCGCCAGGTTGCCGGCCACACGGAAAATGAAACTGCGCGCGTGCACCACCGGCACCGCCTGCTCGTCGATGTTCACCAGCTTCAGGTAGGTTTCCTGCGCCACATCGGCCGCGCGCTGACGGTCGCTCATGCGCCGCGTCAGAAACTGCAGCAGGTCGTCGTAGTGCTCCTGGAAGCTTGCCAGCAGGCCCGACATGGGTGAAGTCAGCATGATTGGGGAACAGCCAGTAAGAGAGGTTATCGGGCGTTAATGAGAAACAGTATCTTTCATATGAACCGATACTTTCAACGTCGACGCGCATTTGCCACACTGCCAGCTCCACTCCGGCAAGGTCACAGCCCATGACTGCCCGTCTGTACCGCTACACCCGCCTGTTTCTGGTCCTGCTGATGGCCTTTGGCCTGGCGGCCTGTGCGCTGCTCCAGCCACGCGACCCGGTGAACATCAGCGTGATCGGCATCGAACCACTGCCCGGGCAGGAGCTGGAACTGCGCATGGCGGTGAAAATGCGGGTGCAAAACCCCAATGAGGCACCGATCGATTACAACGGCATTGCCTTGAACCTGGAAGTGAACGGCCAGCCGCTGGCCGCTGGTGTCAGTGACCAGCAGGGGCACATTGGCCGCTACGACGAAGCGGTGATCGTGGTGCCGGTAAGCATCACGGCGTTTTCCTTCCTGCGCCAGGCCTATGGGCTGGGCAAGGTAGATTCGCTGCAGGGTCTACCCTACAAGCTGCGCGGCAAACTGGCCGGCGGGCCGCTGGGGACCGTGCGTTTTACCGATGAAGGCAAGCTGGACCTGCCCAAGGGCACCTACTGATAAGCGCCGGGCGGGTGTGCTCAGCGGTTGGCGCTGGCTGCGGCCATCAGCTTGTTGACTTCGCTGCGCACCATGCTGGCGTATTCAGGCGGCGTCATGCCGTCCAGTTCGGCGCGCACCCACTCGGCCCATTTGCCCTTGCGCCGTGGCTTTTCGGCAATCAGCCGGGCGGCTTCGCCCTTGGCTTTGCCCAGGTTGTTCTGCCACATCTCGAACAACCGGGCCTTCTCTGCCTCGATCTGCGCCCGTTCCTCGAAGCTCATGTTGGCCAGATTGAAACTCATGAAGGTACCTGCAGGTTTGAAAATGGCCGCTATCTTACACCCAGGCACAGCATCACCGGAAAGTCGCCGCAACTTTCCCGACGTGGCGGCATCCATTGTTCACATCACCCCCATTGACGAGGACGAGTTCATGGCCCGGAAGAACGCCACACTGGCTGACAGCGATCAGATCAAGGACCAGGTATTCAGCGAACTGCAATCGCTGATAGAAGAATCGGAAAAACTGCTGAACGACAGTGCCGCACTGGTCGGCGAAGAAGCAGAGACGTTGCGCGCCCAGGTGAGCCTGAAGCTGCGCCAGGCACGCCAGGCGGCGAGCAACGTGCGCAGCAAGGCGCAACCGGTGGTGGACGCCACTCAGGACTACATCGGCGGCCACCCCTGGCAGACCGTGGCCATTTCCGCCGGCCTCGGGTTGGCGGTAGGCCTGCTACTGGGTCGGCGCAGTTAAGGCCTGCGCCGCCTGGTGCACATCAGGCGGCCAAAGCCTGCGGGATGCCGCTGTGGAAGCGCAGTTCCTGGTCTGGCGACTGGATCAGCTCCATTTCCGCCGCGCGTACCAGCTCGACACGGCGGGCGATGTCCGCCTCATCACCGTAGTTGTGCGCCAGTTTCAGGTAGCCCTGGTAGTGGCGCGCTTCGCTTTTCAGCAACCCGTGGTAGAAGCGGCCCAGCTCTTCATCCAGATGTGGCACCAGCGCGGCAAAACGTTCGCAACTGCGCGCCTCGATGAACGCGCCCACCACCAGTGTATCCACCAGCTTGACCGGCTCGTGGGCGCGCACCAGTCGGCGCAACCCCGACGCGTAACGCCCCGCCGATACCGGGCGCAACGGCACCCCACGACGCTTCATGAGGCGTAACACCTGTTCGTGATGCACCAGCTCCTCGCGGGCCAGGCGCGACATCATGTTGATCAGATCAAGGTGAGTGTTGTACTTGGCGATCAGGCTCAAGGCCGTGCTGGCGGCCTTGAACTCGCAGTTCTTGTGGTCGATCAGCAGGGTTTCCTGGTCGGCGAGCGCCGCTTCGATCCAGGCGTCTGGCGTCGGGCAGCCAAGAAAGGCGTCGATTTCGGGGATCAGGGACATAAGCGTGCAACCACACAGAACAGGCAGGGCCGGCGATTATACCGGCGGCGGCTGGCGGTGCCAGTGACTATGCTTGATGTACATCAAGCGCTGGAGGGGGAAGCGCCGACTATAGTCAGGCATTGGTCGCCATCATCGAAGGGAGTTAACGCCCATGCAAGCCGTCCGCAGCATTCTCGTCGTCCTCGACCCCGCGCACGCTCACAGCCGGGCGCTTACGCGCGCCAAGCTGATTGCAGGCGTCACGGGCGCACGCCTGCACTTGCTGATGTGTGACAAGCGGCATGATCACAGTGCGCTGCTCAGCCTGCTGAGCAGCCAGTTGCATGATGACGGCTACGCCAATGTCACCCATGAAGAGGGCTGGCGCGACAGCCTGCACGACACCATCATCCATGTACAGCAGGCCGAAGGCTGCGAACTGGTGATCAAGGAACACCGCCCGGACAACCCGCTGAAAAAGGCCCTGCTCACCCCCAGCGACTGGAAGCTGCTGCGCCAATGCCCGGGTACCGTGCTGATGGTCAAGAGCGAACGGCCGTGGACCGGGGGCAAGATTTTGGCGGCAGTGGACGTGGGTAACCAGGACGAAGACCACCGCCGCCTGCATGCCAGCATCATCGACCACGGCTTCGAGATTGCCAAACTGGCCAAGGGAGAACTGCATGTCATTAGCGCCCACCCGTCGCCGATGCTGTCAGCGTCGGACCCGGCCTACCAGCTGAGCGATACGATCGAAAAACGCTACCGTGAAGCATGCAAGGCGTTCCAGGCCGAATACGGCATCAGCGATGAGTGCCTGCACGTGGCCGAAGGGCCAGCGGATGTGTTGATTCCACATACCGAAAAGAAGCTCAATGCAGTGGTGACCGTGATAGGCACGGTGTGCCGCACGGGGATTTCCGGGGCGTTGATTGGCAATACCTCGGAAGTGGTGCTGGATGCGCTGGAGGGCGATGTGCTGGTGCTCAAGAGCGAAGAAGCCATCGCCCACCTGGCGGAGCTGGCCCGCGGCTGAGTAGGCAATATGCAGGCCCCTTGTAGGAGCGGGTTCACCCGCGAATGCGTCATTGATTTCAACGCCACATTCGCAGGCAAACCCGCCCCAAGGTTCCGTTGCCGCCCGGGAATCTAGACCAACGCCTCCCGCACCTTCGGGTCAAGCCCCTCCCCCGCATGGGCCTCGCTCCATTCCGCCAGCTGCCGGCGCATCGCCGGCGTCCAGAAGCTCTGCAAATGCTGCCGCACCCCTTGCACCGCCAGCGCCGGATCAGGCTCGCTGTCGAAGTAATGGGCAATCTGGTTGGCCATCTTGACCAGGTTTTCACTGCTCATCGGCGAACCTCGGCTTTCTCCGCAGCACGGCGCTCTTTCAGCAGCCGCTGCTGTTCATCACTGAAGTCCTGATAGCGCTTCTGCCATTGCGATGGCTGGAACACTTTCACCACCTCCACTGCCGTCACCTTGTACTCGGGGCAGTTGGTGGCCCAGTCGGAGTTGTCGGTGGTGATCACGTTGGCACCCGACTCCGGGAAGTGGAAGGTGGTGTACACCACGCCCGGCGCCACCCGCGCACTGACCTTGGCACGCAGCACAGTCTGCCCGGCGCGGCTGCCGATGCCGACCCAGTCACCGTCGTGGATGCCACGGCTTTCCGCGTCGGTCGGGTGGATCTCCAGGCGGTCGGCATCATGCCAGGCAACGTTGGCAGTGCGCCGGGTCTGGGCGCCGACGTTGTACTGGCTGAGGATACGACCGGTAGTCAGCAGCAACGGGTAGCGGTTGTTGACCTTTTCGTCGGTGGGCACGTAGCCGGTGAGCATGAAGCGGCCCTTGCCACGCACGAACTGGTCGATGTGCATGGTCGGCGTGCCGTCTGGCGCAGCGTCGTTGCACGGCCACTGCAGGCTGCCATGGCGGTCGAGTTCAGCGTAGCTGACACGACGGAAGGTCGGCGTCAGGCGGGCGATCTCGTCCATGATCTCGGACGGGTGGCGGTAGTTCATCGGGTAGCCCAGGGCGTTGGCCAGGGCCACGGTAGCTTCCCAGTCGGCCTTGCCTGCCAGCGGCTCCATGACCTTGCGCACCCGCGAAATACGCCGCTCGGCGTTGGTGAAGGTGCCGTCCTTTTCCAGGAACGAACTGCCCGGCAGGAACACATGGGCGAACTTGGCAGTTTCGTTGAGGAAAATGTCCTGCACCACCACGCACTCCATGGCGAGCAAGGCCGCCGTGACGTGTTGGGTATTGGGGTCGCTCTGGGCGATGTCCTCACCCTGGCAGTACAGCGCCTTGAAGCTGCCATCCAGCGCCGCCTCGAACATGTTGGGAATGCGCAGACCCGGGTCGGGCTGCAAGGTCACGCCCCAGGCCCGTTCGAACTCGGCGCGCACGCCCTCGTTGGAGACATGCCGGTAGCCGGGCAGCTCGTGGGGGAACGAGCCCATGTCGCACGAGCCCTGCACGTTGTTCTGCCCGCGCAGCGGGTTCACCCCTACCCCTTCACGGCCGATGTTGCCAGTGGCCATGGCCAGGTTGGCAATGCCCATCACTGCGGTGCTGCCTTGGCTGTGCTCGGTCACACCCAGGCCGTAGTAGATGGCCGCGTTGCCGCCGGTGGCATACAGCCGGGCCGCAGCGCGGATCTGCTCAGGTGGCACGCCACAAACCGGGCCGAGCACCTCGGGAGCGTTGTCTGGCAGGCTGACGAAGTCGCGCCAACGGGCAAAGTCTTCGGTTTCGCAGCGGGCATCGATGAAGCGCTGGGCCAGCAGGCCCTCGGTGACGATCACGTGGGCCAGGGCGTTGAGCATGGCCACGTTGGTGCCCGGGCGCAGTTGCAGGTGCAGGTCGGCGCGGGCGTGCGGCGAGTCGACCAGGTCGATACGCCGTGGGTCGATCACGATCAGCCGCGCCCCCTGGCGCAGGCGACGCTTGAGTTGCGAGCCGAACACCGGGTGCGCATCGGTGGGGTTGGCGCCAATCACCAGCACAACGTCGGCCTGCATCACCGAGTCGAAGCTTTGCGTGCCGGCCGACTCACCCAGGGTCTGCTTCAGGCCATAACCGGTGGGCGAATGGCACACCCGTGCGCAGGTGTCGACGTTGTTGTTACCAAACGCCGTGCGCACCAGTTTTTGCACCAGGTAGGCTTCTTCGTTGGTACAACGGCTGGAGGTGATGCCGCCGATGGAGTCGCGCCCGTACTTGAGCTGGATGCGGCGGAACTCGCTGGCGGCATAGGTCACGGCCTCGTCCCAGCTGACTTCCTGCCACGGGTCTTCCAGGCGCTTGCGGATCATCGGTTTGGTGATGCGGTCCGGGTGGGTGGCGTAGCCCCAGGCAAAGCGGCCCTTGACGCAGGCGTGGCCGTGGTTGGCGCCACCGTTCTTGTCCGGGACCATGCGCACCAGTTGGTCACCCTTGATTTCGGCGCGGAACGAGCAACCAACGCCGCAGTAGGCGCAGGTGGTAATGACCGAACGCTCAGGCTGGCCAAGCTGCACCAGGCTCTTTTCCGTCAGGGTCGCGGTCGGGCAGGCCTGCACGCAGGCGCCGCACGACACGCATTCGGAAGCCAGGAAGTTTTCGCCCCCCGCGGCCGCCACCCGCGATTCGAAACCGCGCCCGGTAATGGTCAGGGCGAACGTACCCTGGATGTCCTCGCAGGCGCGCACACAGCGGCTGCAGACGATGCACTTGCTCGGCTCGTAGTCGAAATACGGGTTGGAAACGTCTTTTTTCTCGTCCAGGTGGTTGGCGCCGTCATAGCCGTAGCGCACCTCACGCAGGCCCACCTGGCCGGCCACGGTCTGCAGCTCGCAGTTGCCGTTGGCCGAACAGGTCAGGCAGTCCAGCGGGTGGTCGGAAATATACAGCTCCATCACGTTGCGACGCAGGCCGGCCAGGCGCGGGGTTTCGGTGCGCACCACCATGCCTTCACTGACTGGCGTGGTGCAGGACGCCGGGTAGCCACGCATGCCTTCGATTTCCACCATGCACATGCGGCAGGAGCCGAAGGCTTCGAGGCTGTCGGTGGCGCACAGTTTGGGGATGCTGGTGCCCAGCATGGCGGCGGCGCGCATGACCGAGGTGCCAGCAGGCACGCTGATAGCGCGGCCATCGATGCTCAGGCTGACCTGCACGTCGCTTTCGCGGGCCGGGGTGCCGAGGTCGCTGCTTTTATCAGAAGCGGGGTCGAAGAAATTGATCACTGTGCGGCCTCCGTGGTGGTCAGCCCAAAATCGGCGGGGAAGTACTTGAGCGCGCTGGCCACCGGATAGGCAGTCATACCGCCCATGGCGCACAACGAACCGTACTGCAGGGTGTCGCACAGGTCGCGCAGCAACAGCGCCTGGTCATGGCGCTCGGTGATGTCGCTGCTGGCGATCAGCCGGTCGACCACTTCCATGCCCCGGGTGGAACCGATACGGCACGGGGTGCACTTGCCGCAGGACTCCTCGGCACAGAACTGCAGGGCGAAACGCGCCATGCTGGCCATATTCAACGTGTCGTCGGCCACCACCACACCGCCGTGGCCGAGCATCGCGCCCACGGCAGCAAACGCTTCATAGTCCAATGGGGTGTCGAAATGGCTGGGGGGTACCCAGGCACCAAGCGGGCCACCGACCTGCGCGGCCTTCAGCGGGCGGCCACTGGCCGTGCCACCGCCATAGCCTTCCACCAGCTCGCGCAGGGTCAGGCCGAACGCGCGCTCGACCAGGCCACCCTGGCGAATGTTGCCGGCCAGCTGGAACGGCATGGTGCCCAGCGAGCGGCCCATGCCGAAATCGCGATAGAACGCTGCACCCTTGGCCAGAATGATGGGCACCGAAGCCAGGGTAAGCACGTTGTGCACCAGCGTCGGCAGGCCGAACAGCCCTTGCAGCGCAGGCAGCGGTGGCTTGGCGCGGACAATGCCACGCTTGCCTTCGATGGATTCGAGCAGCGCGGTTTCTTCGCCGCAAATATAGGCGCCGGCGCCCACCCGCATCTCCAGGTCGAACGCCTGGCCGCTGCCGGCTACGTCAGCACCCAGGTAGCCAGCGTCACGCGCGATGGCGAAGGCCTGGTCGAGTACCCGGATGGCATCGGGATACTCCGAGCGCACATAGATATAACCCTTGTCGGCACCCACGGCGAGGCCGGCAATGATCATGCCCTCGATCAGCAGGAAGGGGTCGCCCTCCATCAGCATGCGATCAGCGAACGTGCCCGAGTCACCCTCGTCGGCGTTGCACACCACGTACTTCTGCCCGGCGCCAGCATCACGCACGGTGCGCCACTTGATGCCGGCCGGGAACGCCGCACCACCACGGCCACGCAGGCCGGAATCGAGCACTGCGGCAACCACTTCGGCACCGTCCAGCGCCACGGCGGCCTCGAGGCCTGCGAAACCGCCATGGGCACGATAGTCGTCCAGTGACAATGGGCGGGTGATGCCCGCGCGTGCGAACAGCAAGCGTTGCTGGGTCTTGAGATAGGGTATTTCTTCGACCGGCCCCAGTGCCAGCGAGTGGCCACCGGGTTCGCCCGCCAAGGCATCAAGCAGTGACGGCACATCGTGTGGCGTAATCGGGCCGAAACCCAGGCGCCCTTGCGCACTGTCGCACTCGATCAGCGGCTCCAGCCAGTAAAGCCCGCGCGAGCTGGTGCGCTGGATGTCCAGCGGCAACTGGCGGCGCTCGGCCTCATGCAGCAGGGCCTCGGCAACCTGATCGGCACCCACGGCACGGGCTACCGAATCACAGGGAATATACAGCTTCAGCATGCTGAGTCCTCCCGGCAACCGTTGACCAAGTCCCGCAGGCGCTCAGGGGTGAGGCGCGCGTGCACCTGGCCGTCCAGCTCCAGCGCTGGCGAGCAGGCACAGGCACCCAGGCAATAAACAGGGCGCAGGCTGATGGCGCCGTCGGCGCTGGTGCCGTGGTCGTCCAGTGCCAACTGTTCACGCAATTGCGCGGCCAGGGCTTCGGCGCCACGGCTCTGGCACGACTCGGCACGGCACAGGCGCAGGGTGTGGCGAGCGGGCGGCGCGGTGCGGAAGTCGTGATAAAAGCTGATTACCCCACGCACTTCAGCCAGGCTGAGGTTCAGGGCATGGGCGATCTCGGGAACAGAAGCGTCGGGGATGTAACCCAGCTCGTGCTGGACGGCATGCAGGATCGGCAACAGGGCACCCGGGGTGTCCTTGTCGCGGGCCAGAATGCGCTGGATTACAGGCAGGTGGAGCAATTCATCAGGCATACAGCGGACCTCGGCATCACGGACCCTGCCTGATTTTTTTTAAGGGGCAGGTTTCCGGCGTGTTCTGCTGCGGCGCACCGCCCACGTCACAGTTGCGTGGTACTGGCGGCCTCCTCGCCCACGGCCGCACGTCTGCGCGCACTGACCCTTGGGCATCCTGCTAGCATGGCACTTGTAGCGCCGAGGGGTTGCATGCGAGCGACCAGGCGCATTCTGAAACCGACGAACGTGGTTACGCCCCGGCATCATCTGCCGCGGCTTGCCGATCAGGTGGGTCTTGAAACCATCGTTGCATGCACCAGGCCCTCGAAACCGAACCTGGTCCATTGCCGGGCCTGCCAGACGGCAGCCCCGGCAATGGGCTGCCATCCAGCATGGCGACGGGGCAGAACGCGACTGAGTTCAGTCGGTAGACTTCACCGTTGCGGTGTCGGCGGCGGGGGCCGGAGCCTGGGCCTGGACCTGGGCCTTTGACTTCGCTCGATTGCGTCGATCCTGGCTGCGTTGCCGCGCAGCCTGCTGCTTGGCATGCAGCGCCTGAGCGGCGGTCACAGTACCCGCGGCCTGACCGTTCAAGTCAAGGCGCGGAGCATTCTCCACCATGCTCGCCCAGTATCGAGTGCCCCGGCACCACGTGGAAATGCCCAGCTTGAGCTGTTCGCGGGTTAACCCAAGCAGCTCCAGGTGTTGCTCGGCATCCTTGAAAATGCCCTCCTTGAGCGGCACCTTGGGGGCCGGGTTGACCGGGAAAGCCAAGGGAAAATGCTTCTGCAGTGGCCAGATCGCGGCCACCGCCGGGTCCATCTCACGCGGCTTCGCCTGCGGGGGCGACTTGCGCTTGGGCGGTTTCGCGCTCTCGGCCTTTACCTGCCCTTTTTCCGCCCGCAGGCGGTCTCGTAGCTCAGCTAGTTGTTCAAAACCCATTGTTCATTCACTGCTTCGAAGTTGATTGCGTGGTGCAAGGATACCCCATGCAGCCTGCACATTGCTTGCAGGCCAACTTTCCCGGCCAGCCCAGGCACAAGCGCATGCCTGTGCGACGGCCCTCAGCTGAACACCCAAAGCACGCGTATGGGCTTGTCGGTCAGGTTGGCGTAACGGAAACGGGCGTGGGGTTGCAACTGAAAACTGTCATTGGCGTGCAGCGTGACCGGCTCAGCATCGCCCAACCACACCGTCAGTTCGCCTTCGAGCACAAAGCAACCCTGCTCCGAGCTGTCGTCCAGGTACTCCTCGCCACTGCTGGCCCCCGGCTGCAAATGGCTGTCGAGCATGGAAAACGCGCCCGTTATGGAGGGCGATGCCAGCACATCGGTGATACCACCCGCCAGGTGCAGCGTGCGACGCTCGTGCGGGCGGGTCACCCAGTCGAGCTCACGGGGTTTGTCCAGCTTGTAGAAGTAGGCTGTGGATACACCGAGCTCTTCGCTGATGGCTGTGAGATCGGCCACGGTCGGGCGTGACACGCCGCGTTCGACTTGGGACAGAAAGCCCACCGAACGGCCGATGCGCTGTGCCAGCTCGCCCAGTGTCAGGCCCTTGAACTTGCGCAGGTCGCGAATCAGTACTGCCAGGCCTTCGATTTCTTCGTGCACTTTCATGGTTGAATCGCGACTTTCAGACGGAAAATGGATGCCCAGAAAAGTACAGGATTCATTTCATAAAGCAAAATGCTTTGCGGAAGGTGCCTGAGGTGAAATGTACGATGGCGGCACCGATCGAGCACCGCGCAGGCGGCGCTCGATCTCACCGGTGCTGAGAACAGCTAATCAGGCCCTCTGCCCTTACCGAACAGCCTCATAGGTCAGGTCCAGGCACTTGCGGGCTTTCTCCACCAGTTCGTCGATCTCTTCGATACTGATCACCAGCGGTGGCGCGATGATCATGGTGTCGCCTACAGCGCGCATGATCAGGCCGTTGTCGAAGCAGTGCTGGCGACAGATCATGCCGACACCTTTGCCTTCATGACGGGCCCGGGTGGCCTTGTCTTTCACCAACTCGATCGCACCGAGCATGCCCAGGCCGCGCACTTCGCCTACCAGCGGGTGGTCGGCCAGTTCGCGCAGGCGTTGTTGCAGATAAGGCGCGGTTTTATCGTGCACCTGCTGGATGATCTGCTCGTCACGCAGGATCCGCAGGTTCTCCAGGCCCACCGCTGCCGCCACCGGGTGGCCGGAATAGGTGAAGCCGTGGTTGAAGTCGCCGCCTTCGCTGATCACCTTGGCCACCTCGTCACGCACGATCACCCCGCCCATGGGGATGTAACCGGAGGTCAGGCCCTTGGCGATGGTCATCAGGTCAGGCTTGAGGTCGTAATAATCGGTGCCGAACCACTCACCGGTACGGCCGAACCCGCAGATCACTTCGTCGGCGACGAAGAGGATGTCGTACCTGGCCAGGATTTCCTTGATCTTCGGCCAATAGGTCTGCGGCGGAATGATCACGCCACCGGCGCCCTGGATCGGCTCGGCGATGAAGGCGGCAACGTTGTCCACGCCAACTTCGAGGATCTTCTTCTCCAGTTGCTCGGCCGCCCACACACCGAAGTCGGCCTCGGTCATGTCGCCGCCTTCGCCAAACCAGTACGGCTGCGGGATGTGCACGACATCCGGGATCACCCCGCCCTGCTGGTGCATGCCACTCATGCCGCCCAAGGCGGCGCCCGCCACGGTAGAGCCGTGGTAGCCGTTGATGCGGCCAATGATGACCTTCTTGTTCTTCTGGCCCTTCAGAGCCCAGTAATGGCGGACCATGCGCAGCACGGTGTCGTTGCCTTCGGAGCCGGAACCGGTGAAGAACACGTGGTTCATGCCTTGCGGGGCCACCTCGGCGATCGCCTTGGCCAGCTCCAGCGCGGGCGGGTGCGCGGTCTGGAAGAACAGGTTGTAGTAAGGCAACTGCTTCATCTGCTGGCTGGCGACATCGGCCAGCTCATCGCGACCATAGCCGACCGCCACGCACCACAGGCCGGCCATGCCATCGAGAATCTTGTTGCCCTCGCTGTCCCACAGGTACACGCCCTTGGCCGAGGTGATGATGCGCGGGCCTTTCTCGGCCAGTTGCCTGACATCGCTGAACGGGGCCAGGTGATGGTCGCGGCTCATGGTTTGCCAGGCAAGGGTCTGCGAATTCTGTTCACTCATTGACTTCACTCCATCAAGTTGCGCAGCCGCGCTGCGAGGGTATTTTTTACAGGTGGGAAAGGCCGCTGCTCAGGCAGACAGCAACAGCCTCTGGCGCAGTACCGAGCGGTGCCGGCAGGCCTTGCCAAAGGACTGGAAGATGGCCAGGTAATGGGGGTTATCCATGACCTGGAACTCGGGGTGCCATTGCACACCCAGGGCAAAACCCTTGCTGTTCTCGACCGAAATCGCTTCCACCAGGCCATCGGGCGCCAGCGCTTCCACCCTCAGCCCGGGGGCCAGTACGTCGATGCCTTGGCCGTGGATGGAATTGACGTCGAATATTGCCGGCAAGCCCATACGGTCGAGCATGCCGCCAGGCTCTACATGCAGGGTGTGGCGCGGCCCATATTGCTTGTCGAGGGGCTCATCCTTGCCTTCGCGGTGGTCCATGAACATGCCGGTCTCGTGGACCTTCTGGTGCAGGGTGCCACCCAGCGCCACGTTCATTTCCTGGAAGCCACGGCAAATGCCAAGTACCGGTACACCGGCGGCGATGGCGGCGCGCATCAGCGGCAACGTGGTGGCATCGCGCAGAGGGTCGTGATGGGTGCCCGCAGCACTGGCCGGGCCGTTGTAGTGGTATGGCTCGATGTTGGACGGCGAACCGGTGAAGATCAGCCCATCCACCACGTCAAGAATATCGGCGCTGTCCATCAGCTCACCGAGGCTGGGAATGACGATGGGCAGCCCACACGCCGCCTTGGCTGCCGCGCGCGCGTACTTCTCGCTGATGGTCTGGGTTGCATGCAGCTCAATCATGCTGGTGCATGCGGTAATGCCGATCACGGGCACACGTGGCATATCTTCCTCCGGCAAATCCATATTGCGCGTTGTATTGAAACGGTAGAAAGGGAGGGTGCAGCGTCGCTGTTCCAACCTCGGCACCTACAGGAACCAGCGGTATTCGCGGGCATCGATGTGGTGCATGAAGTCCAGTTGCTCCTGGTATTTGTTTTCGCAATAGACCATCACGAACTCGCTGCCCAGGCCTTCGTTGACCACCGGGTGATGACGCATGGCGGCCAAGGCGCTGAGGGCATCCTTGGGGAAGTCGATGCCGCTCTGGCGGTTGTCGTTCAGCGGGGCGATGGGCTCCACGCCACGATCCAGACCATGCTCCATCCCGGTCAAAATGGCCGCCAGTACCAGATACGGGTTGGCGTCGGCGCCAGCGAGGCGGTGCTCGATGCGCAGGTTGCGCGGGTCGGACTCGGGGATGCGGATGCACGCGTCACGGTCTTCGAAACCCCAGCTGGCCTTGCTCGCCGCGTTGACCATGGCGCCATAACGTCGGTAGGCATTGTGGTTGGGGGCAAAGATCGGCATGCAGTGCGGCAGCAGCTCCAGGCAGCCTGCCACCGCATGGCGCAGCTTGCGCTGCTCACTTCCCGCCAGGATGTTATTGCCGGCGGCGTCGTACAGGCTGACGTGCACATGCATGCCGCTGCCTGGCGCGTCCAGGTAGGGCTTGCTCATGAAGCTGGCACGGTAGCCGTGCTTCATCGCGATACCGCGGGTACTGCGGCAGAACAGTGCCGACCAGTCCGCCGCACTGAGGGCATCGTCGCTGTGCGAGAAGTTGATCTCGAACTGGCCTGGGCCCAGCTCTGCGGTGATGACGTTCGCCGGCACGCCCTGCTCGTTGGCGCCATCGACCATCTCGTGCAGGACCGACGAGAAGCGCGACAGCCGCTCGATGTGCATGTTCGGCTGATCGTCTTCATCCTCGGTTGCCGTGTCACGTGGGTACTGTGGCAGGCCGTTATCAAGCTTGCGGTCGAACAGGTAGAACTCCAGTTCGAACGCCACCACCGGGCGGATGCCACGCTTGGCCAGACGCTGAAGCACACGCGCCAGCACTTCACGGGGCTCGAATTCGATCGGCTTTGCGGTGCCGTCGGACGTGATCAGCATCTGGGCGATCACTTCCTTCTCCCAACGCACCGGCTTCAGCGTACCCGGCACCAGGCGCCGGGCGGCATCCGGGTCGCCGTCGGCGAAGCAATAGTCACCAATCGGGTAAAGGCCGCCCTGGGTCCCCAGCAGCACGCAGTTCTGCGGCAGCTTCAGTGGCGCACCGGCTGCGACTTTTTCCAGCATGTCCATGGGGTAGCGCTTGCCGTAGAAGTGCCCGGGGATGTCCAGCGCAATCAGGTCGACATAGCGAATTGCCGGGTGTTCTGCTCGGAACGAGCGCACTTCAGCCAGCAGGTCCGGAAAGATGACACTCATCTTCTTATCCTTGTGAGGTGAACGAATTCAGTTGAAGACCCAGAGCACACGGGTGGTTCTGTCCGTCAGGTTGGCGTAACGGAACGGCGCATGGGGTTGCAGCTGGAAGCAGTCGTTGGCTTGCAGGGTCACGGCATCGCCCTGGTCCAGCCACACCGTGAGTTCGCCCTCGAGCACGAAACAGCCCTGCTCGGAACGGTCGCTCAAGTACGCCTCCCCACTGGTGGCGCCCGGCTCGAGAAGGCTGTCGAGCATGGAGAAGGCGCCTGCGATGGTCGGCGAAGCCAGCACGTCGGTGATGCCCGACTCCAGGTACAGCGTGCGCCGCTCGTTAGGGCGCGTGACCCAGCCAATGCTGCGGGGCTTGCTCAGGTTGTAGAAGTACGCGGTTGATACGCCGAGCGCTTCGCTGATAGCGGTGAGGTCTGCCACGGTCGGGCGCGAAACGCCGCGTTCGACCTGGGAGAGGAAACCCACCGAGCGGTTGATGCGCTCGGCCAGTTCACCCAAGGTCAGGTTCTTGAATTTGCGCAGGTCGTGAATAAGGATCGCGAGGGCTTCAACCTCTTCGTGTCTCTTCATCGTTTCGGACTGCCGTGAAATTTTTAGACTTATTTTTCATGAAAATTTACATGAAAAATTTCACGCGTCAAGCTGAACAATGAAAATGTGCAGCCGCCAACAGAGGGCTTGCTGCGCAGCGTGGCGGCTTGCCTGCGGTGGCGCGGGTTTCTTTACAGGCGCTCGGCGAGTAGCCTCGTGGGTGAATCCTCCAGCCCGACCCTGTCCATCGCCATGCCAAACGGTTTCCCTGATTTGCCCTCACTCAATGCGCTACGTGTGTTCGAAGTGGTTGCCCGCCACCTGAACTTTCGCCTGGCCGCCGACGAGCTGGGGGTGACCCAGGCGGCAGTTGCACAACAGATACGCGGGCTGGAAGCGAGCCTGAACCTTCGTTTGTTCGAGCGCCTGCCCCGGGGCCTGGCACTGACCGATGCGGGGCTGGGCTACAGCGGCAGCATTCGCAACGCCTTGGCGATGATCGATGAGGCAACCCGCCTGCTGCGGCCACAAGCGTCTCATCTGACGGTCAGCGTGACACCGACCTTTGCCTCCAAATGGCTCATTCCCCGGCTGGGTCGCTTTGCGCACAGCCATCCGGACATCGATTTACGTGTACTGGCCACAGATCGGCTGTCCCACTTCAATACCGACGGCGTGGATATCGCAGTCCGCTATGGCAAGCCCGACATCGGCGCGGGTTTGAACAGCGAGCTGTTGATGGAACAGCATATCGTCGCCGTGGCCAGCCCAAGGTTGTTCGAAGCCAGCAAAGTCCCCACCAGCTTCGAGCAGCTTCAAGCGTTCACCCTGCTTCACGATGCCCATGATTTCTGGCCTCGGTTCCTTGCACAACTGTTCCCGCAACACGGGCAAGCGACTGCCAAAAACCTGCGGTTCAACCAGACTTCATTGGCCATCGATGCGGCCATCAGTGGTCAGGGTATTGCGTTGGCAAGCCTGGCGTTCGTCAGTGATGACCTCCTCGCGGGCAGGCTGACCCAGGTCTTCGCTCAGCAACTCAGGCTCGATAAGTCGTTCTATCTGGTATGGCCACGAAAGTTGCAGCAGCCGGAGTCGCTAGGCATTGTCCAGCGCTGGCTCAAGCAACAAGCAGGCAATAGTTAATCTACTGCCTTGGTGAAGTTTAGCTGTCTCCCTCGCGGCCACGACTGCTGCTAATTTTAGTGCACCTAAGCATTAGGCCATTAACGTTCCGGAGGCAGCATGTCAGTAGAAAAAGTTGCGATCATCACAGCAGGTGGCAGTGGTATGGGCGCGGCAGCGGCACGGCGCCTGGCCGCTGACGGGTTCAAGGTTGGCATCCTGTCCTCCTCGGGCAAGGGCGAAGCGCTGGCTGCCGAGCTTGGCGGTGTGGGTATAACAGGTAGCAACCAGTCGGTTGAGGACCTGAAACGCCTGGTCGATGCCGTGGTGGAAAAGTGGGGGCGCATCGACGTGCTGGTCAATAGCGCCGGCCATGGTCCGCGCGCGCCAATCCTGGAAATCAGCGACGAAGACTGGCACAAGGGCATGGACACCTATCTGCTCAATGTCATTCGCCCGACTCGCCTGGTGACGCCCTACATGCAGCGCCAGAAAGGGGGTGTGATCATCAACATTTCCACCGCCTGGGCGTTCGAGCCGAGTGAGCTGTTCCCGACGTCTGCAGTGTTCCGTTCGGGCTTGGCCGCATTCACCAAAATCTTCGCCGACCAATTCGCCGGGGACAACGTGAGGATCAACAACGTCCTCCCCGGCTGGATCGACAGCCTGCCGGCCACCGAACAGCGCCGCGACAGCGTGCCGCTCAAACGCTATGGCACCCGCGAGGAAATCGCCGCCACCATCGCGTTTCTCGCCAGCGAAGGCGCTGCCTACATCACCGGGCAGAACATCAAGGTCGATGGCGGCGTGACACGTAGCGTTTGATTGCCCGTTGGCCGCAGCATACGCAACGGCGACCCCCACCTCCTTCGAAGCTATCGGTCAGCGTCACCCTTGCTGGCCGGTGGCGGGTATTAGGTTAGCGAGACGGCGTGCCCATCTGCTGCTGATGCTGCATCATCTGATCCATCATCATCTGTTGCATTCCCATGTATCTGTCCATCATGTATTGGTGCTGCTTCATCTGCTCAGGCGTCATTCCGGCGTAATGGCTGCTCATCTGCCCCCAGCCCATCATGTGGCCGCTCCCCATCATGCGACCGCCCATCATGCCGCCGCAGCACCCCATCATTCCCTTCATCGTGAGCATTCCTTGCTGCATCATGGCCTGGTGATCTTGCATGAGTTTCTGGCGCTGGACTGGATCGGTAGTTTTGTGGATCAGGCTCATTTGATCCTGCATTTTTTTCAGGTTTTCTTGAGCCTTCGCCATCTCCTGATCAAATTGCTCAATGTTCATCGACTGTTGAGTCGGCTCGGCGGCGCTGGAGGCCTGCTGGGCAAGGGTTAGAGCAGGAAAAAGAACACCCGCCAAAGCCAGGGCGACGAGTTTGGATGCTGTCATGGTTCAGATCCTTATAGGGAATGGCGGGCAGGGAATGGAACGTAGCTGTTCAGTATAGGTCTCGATTAAGGACGCAAACTGGTGCACGTTGAAAGGTGTCGCTGACACCTAAGCAAGTCGTGAGGGGCGCGCGCAAGCATTCATGGGCTACCGGCGCAAAGTTAAATAATGCGCCATCACCCAAACACTGTGTGTCGACAAGGGTTGTGCCGGCGGCGCCGATGGCAATCCAAACCGCCTCTTCGCGTGGAACGGCCCAACCTTCTGCCGTTCATGCTCGCCCCTGGCTTCATTTTTAACGCGGGAGGATCGCCAAGAAGACCTCATGCGCATCATCAGGCGTAACTCAACCAAGCCGATGCGGCTTCGCCAGCGTCATTTCCACGCATCAAGACCGCCAGTAGGGTTCTCAGCTTTGCTTTTGAAAAACTCTCGTAAATGATCAACAAAATAAGCGACTTTCGCAGATAAATTCAGGCGTTCTAAATAGACAGCGTAAATGTCTGCCGGCTCGGTCTCATAATCGTTCAAGACTTCCACAAGCTGACCTGTACGTAGATAACCGGCCAGGTTCCATTCCGCTCGCATCAATATCCCATGCCCGTCCAGCGCCCAAGTCAACGCTACCTCTCCATCGTTAGTACTCAAGCTCCCGTGGACCTTGATGGCGTCGAACTGTTTGCCTTTAGACATACGCCATATCCCGAATGCGGATTCATTTTGACGCAACACGATACAGTTGTGCCGGACCAGGTCTTTTGCCGTCTCAGGAGTTCCGTGGGTACGTAAGTACTCAGGGCTTGCACACAAACGTCGGCGATTAACCGCTATTTTCCTGGCAATGAGCCTTGAATCAGGCAGTTCACCAAAACGGATCGCCACGTCAATTGCGTCATCAGGTAGATGGATAGGCCGGTCCGTCAGGTGAAGCTGAACTTCAACCTCTGGATAGCGCTTGGCGAAGAGTGAGATGGCTGGCCCTACATGGGTGCGGCCGAAGCCCAGCGGTGCATTCACGCGCAACAAACCCTTTGGCTCGGCCCTGCTGCTGGATACCTGCCGCTCCATCTCCTCGATCTCGCCGAGAATGCGTTTTGCATTGATCAGGTACGTCTCACCTTCGGCCGTGAGGCTGATGCTGCGCGTCGTTCGGTTCAACAAACGAACGCCGAGACGCTTCTCCAATTGCGCAAGCCGCTTGGTTACAGCGGGGGGAGTGAGGTTCAGCTCACGGGCTGTCGCTGCCAGGCTGCCAGCCGCCACCAACTGGCTGAAAAAAGCAAGTTCCGACACAGGATTCATAATTAACCTCAAGGAAATAATATCTTAAATCTGAGTCTATTACACCACTCAGAAAAAACCATTACCTTAGGCCTGCCTGATTAACCACAAAAACGCTGGGCTATTTAGCTTTGCCGGTCTTGCCTGTCTGCCGCTTAGCCCAGTCGCCACATAAATCCGACTCACAACAATAATTCGGAGACGGCAATGGCCAAACGATGGATAAGTAAGCTGTATGTGCAGGTACTGATTGGCGTCTCAATTGGGGTACTGCTAGGCGTGCTCTGGCCGGCGGTCGGCGCAGACATGAAGCCACTGGGTGATGCCTTCATCAAACTGATCAAGATGGTTTTTGCACCGATCATCTTTGCAACCGTGGTTCTCGGCATCGCCAAAATGGAAAACATGAAGGAGCTCGGCCGTGTCGGTGCCCGGGCCCTGATCTACTTCGAGGTTCTCTCCTCTTTCGCATTGGTGCTGGGCCTGATCGTTGTGAACCTGGTGCAACCTGGCCAAGGCATGAACATCGACCCTGCCACCCTGGATAGCAATGCCATCTCTACCTACACCGCTGCTGCCGTTAGCGGATCGGGCGGCTTCACCGACTTCTTGTTGCATGTAATCCCCGGCAGCGTAGTGGATGCCTTTGCCAAGAACGAAATCCTGCAGATTCTGCTGTTCTCGACCTTACTCGGCATTGCGCTGGCCAATCTAGGAGAACGCGGCAAGCCCGTAGTCGATGTGCTCGAGTCGTTTTCTCACGGCATGTTCTACATCGTCGGCATGGTGATGCGCATTGCTCCGCTGGCAGCCTGTGGCGCCATGGCTTTCACCGTCGGCAAATATGGCCTGGGCTCCATCGTTTCGCTGGGCAAGCTGATGGCAACTATGTACGTGACCTGCTTCCTGTTCGTGGTGATCGTTCTCGGCTCAATCGCTCGGATGTCTGGGTTCAGCTTGTGGAAGTTCCTCAAGTACCTGCGGGAGGAGCTGTTCACCGTATTGGGCACCAGCTCATCGGAGTCTGTTGTGCCACAAATGATGAACAAACTGGAGAAGGTCGGCGTCTCGAAACCGGTAGTAGGCCTGGTCATTCCTTCGGGGCTGACTTTCAACCCTGACGGCCAATGCATCTACTACACAATGGCGGCGATATTCATCGCGCAGGCAACCAATACCCCACTGACCCTCATGGACCAGCTGATCGTCCTGGGCGTGCTCCTGCTCACATCCAAAGGCTCTGCAGGCGTCACGGGTTCGGGCTTCATCACCCTGGCCGCAACCCTGGCCACCATGGACAACATCCCTGTAGCCGGCATGGTTCTGCTTCTTGGCGTAGACCGCTTCATGTCTGAGGCTCGCGCCATTACCAACACCATCGGCAACGCCGTGGGCACCATGGCCATCGCCAAATGGGTCGGCGCCCTCGATAGCACCAGGATGAATCAGGTCTTGGATGGCCAAGTGGTGGGCGAGCCAGAAAAAAGCGAATCACTGCCTTCGGCTGCCAAGCCTGCCATTGACTCTGACCCAAAAAACCTTGTGATGCACTGAGGAAGTAAACATGGAAACCGTAGACAAAGAAGCCGCTGTGGAATCGCTGACCGACGTCTTGGCGAAGTTCACCGCCTACATCGGCAAGCGCCTGCCCAAGGATGTAAAAGAAAAGACCGCCAAGCTGCGCGCAGCGGAAACCAACCCGCTGGCCATCGCCGTCTACGACTCGATGGCCGACAACCAGGATTACGCTGACAAGCTGAACCGCCCCAGCTGTCAGGATACCGGTGTGATCCAGTATTTCATTTCCGCCGGTGCACGCTTCCCGCTGCTGGGCGAAATGGAGGGCATCCTCGAGAACGCCACCAAGGAGGCGACCATCAAGGGCCCGCTACGCCACAACGCAGTTGAAACCTTCATCGAAAAGAACACCGGCACCAACACCGGCTCGAAGATCCCGTGGCTGGACTGGGAAATCATCCCCGATGCCGACTACGCCATTGTCGATGTGTACATGGCGGGTGGTGGCTGTACGTTGCCGGGCTCGGCCAAGGTGCTGATGCCAGGGCAAGGCTACGAAGGGGTCACAGAGTTCGTCTTCGATGTCATCACCTCCCGCGGTGTCAACGCTTGCCCGCCTTTGCTGGTAGGCGTGGGTGTATCGACCTCGGTCGAGACCGCGGCACGCCTTTCGAAAAAGGCCATCCTGCGCGAAGTGGATTCCAGCCATCCCAACGAAAGTGCAGCGATGATGGAGAAGCTGCTGGAGGAAGGCCTGAACGAAATCGGCATTGGCCCCCAGGGTTTGACGGGCAACAGCAGCGTGATGGGCGTGAACATTGAATCGTCGGCCCGACACCCCTCGACCATCGGCGTCGCGGTATCGACAGGTTGCTGGGCGCACCGCCGCGGCAAGATCCGCATCAATGCCGACCTCACTTATGACATCCTCTCCCATGAAGGCGTAGTACTGTGAAAAAGATCCTGACCACTCCAATAAGTGACGAAGATTTGGCAAGCCTGAACGTTGGCGACGTGGTTTACCTCACTGGCCAGTTGGTGACTTGCCGAGACGTTGCACATCGCCGGCTTATCGAGTTAGGCCGGGAGCTTCCTGTAAATCTTCGCGGCGGCGCGATCTTTCACGCAGGCCCCATCGTCAAGAGAAAGGACGATGGCAGCTTTGAAATGGTGTCGATCGGCCCGACGACTAGCATGCGCATGGAAAAGTTCGAGAAACAGTTCATTGAGCAAACTGGGGTAAAGCTGATCGTCGGCAAAGGCGGCATGGGCCCGGAGACCACCACGGGCTGCCTTGAAAACAAGGCGGTGCATGCAGTGTTTCCAGGCGGCTGTGCAGTCTTGGCAGCGACCCAGGTGGAAGAGATCGAACGCGCCGAATGGCAGGACTTGGGCATGCCGGAAACGCTATGGGTCAACCGTGTACGAGAGTTCGGCCCGCTGATCATTTCTATCGACACCAAGGGCAATAACCTGTTCGAGCAGAACAAAGCCCGGTTCAATGAACGCAAAGGCGCGGTGATCGAGAAGATCAATAGCCAAGTACGGTTCATCAAATAAGCGAATGGGCGGTGAAGGTGATCAACTCCACCGCCCAACACCGCCATCCCCTGCCCTCTCAACGTACTCGCTGAACGTCCAAAGTAGTGGAACGCGACGCGTCATACATCCCAAATACGCCCAGAGACAGCCATGCACAACCGCAGTCATCATCAATTGCGAAATGACTTCCGTGTTCTTCTCAACGGTCACGCTTGCCTGAGTACCGCTTCGGTTTTTGACCCTTTATCCGCACGCATCGCTTCGGATCTCGGCTTCGAAGTTGGCATACTGGGCGGCTCTGTTGCCTCCCTGCAAGTGTTGGGTGCTCCTGACATCGCTTTAATCACCCTTAGTGAATTCGCCGAACAGGCCACCCGAATTGGCCGCGTGGCTAGCCTTCCGATAATTGCTGACGCTGATCATGGATATGGCAACGCCCTTAACGCCATGAGGACAGTTGTCGAGCTAGAACGGGCTGGGGTTGCAGCACTCACCATCGAAGATACCCTCCTGCCTGCCCGATTTGGCAGCGGTGCCCTGGAGCTGATCAGCACCGAAGAAGCCACCGGTAAACTGCGCGCGGCGCAAGAAGCAAGGATTGATAGCTCACTCGCCATCATCGCCAGAACCCACGCTGGTGTGCAGCCGCTACAGGACGTTATCCGTAGAACCAGGGAATTCGAGCGATCGGGTGCCGATGCGGTGTGCCTCGTTGGTGTGAAGGATGTTCATGAACTCGCCGCCATCGCCGATGGATTGACCCTTCCAGTGATGCTAATCACCTATGGCAACAGCGAGCTTCGGGATGCACCTGGCCTGGCAGAACTCGGCGTGCGCATCGTGGTGGATGGCCATCAAGCATACTTTGCCTCGGTTCAAGCCACCTATGAAAGCCTGCGCATACAGCGCCGTCGCCAAGTTAACGCTGACAAATCGGCCTCAACGCTCGTTGCTGGCTATTGCTTGCAAAACGAATATAAAGACTGGGCAGCAGAGTTCATGCTTTTCTCAAAGTAACAACTCAGCACTGTTGAACGCCCCTTTCCGATCCAGGCGACGAATCAATCAAGGGATGATCGCAAACCAGTCCCATCAGTGTCGGCCAAGGTCAGTTATCCCGCCATGTGTCTGGAGGCGTGTTTGCTTGCGGTAAAAGGCGTGAATAGCCCACACCACCCCGACGAACAACATGCCTGTTCCAAGCGCTTCCATAGGAGACGGCCAGCGTTGGTTGATGAGCAGGCCCATCGTAGTTGCATAAATGGTCCCGCTGGCGATCAATTGCCCGCTCAGCGCCAGCGGTAGACGCCGCGTTGCGATTGACCATGCCCAGGCACCTGCAAGGGTGGCCCCTAACCCCTGAATCAGCCCACAGACGATCAGCGCCTGAGTACCTGCCAATCCGCTCGGATGGCTAGCGAAATGAGACAGTTTCAAGTACAGCCCAACCGGGATGAACGCCAGCATTTCGACACTGCACATGAAGATCAACATGGCTGACCACAACATGGGAGACATGCTTGGGCGTCGAGCCAAAGCACTTTCATTCAATAGACCAAAACCGGTCCAGAATGCGATTGCCAGCAACGATGCAAGCAGCCCAAGCAGTAACGATGCGGTTGGGAGCACTGCCGCCGCACGGCTAGCATCAAACACGCTCAGATTGACCAGACTGATGCCCAGACCCGCCACCAGCAGTGGCCCGGCAATGGCGCGCCAGGGCACGCTGGCACTGCGCATGTTGCCGGCAATCGCAAGCACGATCGGTACTGACCCCATCATCACCGGAGGGATCACCGGCCCGGCTGCCAAGACCGCAGTGGTGATCAGGAAGAAGTAGCCAATGTATCCCAAGAAGCCCAGCAGTGCGGCACAGGCCCAGTCAATCAGTCGCAATTGCCGCACTGCGCTACGGTAAACGAACAGCACCAGCAGGCTACCTAACCCGGCAAAGGCATAGCTCACCACCGCCAGGTCAAAAAGGCTGTAGTCACCGACCAGCCCCGGAAAGATGTAGAGCAGCGACCAGGAAAAGGTGGCGGCAATGGCCGCTAACAAGCCCAGGGTCATACGCCCTACTCCTGCCTCTGGATCCAGCAATGAGCTATTTGTCGGGCAGTGTCGAATACCCGCATGTCCTGGCCCATCGCGCCGCTGACAAAACTGCCCTCCAGCAAGATAAACAGCCCTTGGGCAACTGCGTCGGGGTCGTTTATACCGGCGCTCATGGCCAAGGCAGCAAGGTTTTCGCGTATCCCTTGCTTATGCCGGCTCACTGCCAAATGCACGGGGTGGCTAAACTGGGGGAATTCAGCCGCACTGTTGACGAACAGGCACCCGCGCTCGCTATCTTTTAAAAGAAAGCGTTCATACAGATCGAAAAAAGCGAGCATGCCACTGACCGGCTCAGGATGCCTGGCCAAGGTGCACGCTACCTCTTCACGCCAGCGTCGGTCACGCTCCTCAAGGCACGCCACTATCAGCGCATCCTTGGAGGGGAAATGGCTGTAGAGCGTCATTTTGGTAACTCCCGCCATCGCGGCAATGGCCGTTACCCCCGTCACGTATACACCTTGCAACAGAAACAGCTTCAGCGCGGCATCAATCAAACGCTCACGGGTATTGTCCAATTCAAGGCACTCCGGCAAAGGGACGGAGCTGACTATACTGACCGGTAAGATTCAGGCCGCATCCAGATACGACCTGAAGCATGGCCGCTACGACACAGCGCGCAGCAGCAAAATGCAGGCCTGGCCAATCAGAGACTTGCTACGCCAGCTAAGCGCCCCCTGTACTTGGGATGCGAATCTGGGCTGTGTGGCTGATCGTGCCGTCTACCCGCTTGCGAAACACCGCTTGGCCCAACGTGTCTTGGGCATGCCGGTGGCAACTGTGTTTACCGAGATCGATCCCGACCCGTGCTGACTCGCTCGTGATGATGGCCTCCAAAACAAAACACCCTGCGAAAGCTTAGCCCTCGCAGGGTGTGGGGGTGACCCGTTCATTTAGCCCGGTCTACGCTGGGCTTTCGTGCACGCTAAAGCCGTTACTGCATGGATGCGGTCAAATCATCGATCATTTTTTGAAGAAGACCCGACAGCGTTGCTGAGGCCTTTCGAATTATGATCGCCTGGCGTCGTTCGAGAGATGGCCGTGGACTTGGCCAAACCGCGAGTGTCCTTGGAGTGAGCGACACCCGAGGTGGTGGTGCCATGACCGTTGTCGCTGTTGCGCGAGCTTCCGTAATGATTGCCGCTTACCCCATGATCGCGTGTCGCCTTTCCAGCGTGATCACTTCCAAGGCCCTTCCCGCTTCCACTATGCCCTCCCATGCCACCGCCATGTCCGCCGCCACCGCCATGACCACCGCCGCCGCCGCCGCCACCGCCACCACCACCACCCTTGGCATAGGCGGAACTGATCGGGGAGATATCGGCGGGCAAGAATGCCGTCATCCCGAGTGCCAATGCACAAGCAAAGACAGCAACCAAAGGTTTTTTCATTTTTTGTTCGGCTCCGGAGGCGCGAGTGGGTAGCTAAAGTGCGGGTTGGACCTGACACAGACACCAAAGTTCTCGCATTCCGACAGACTGCCAGGGAAACGCTGATCACGTTTTCCCGAGCGCGTAATGAGCAACATCTCGACCGCGCCAGGCCCATTTTTCGGCCGATAGCGCAGCGTTCAACAACTACCGGCGCCCCATCCACAGGTCCGACAGCGCAAACAACGTGGTCCGTTGTGCAGTGTTCTTGACCAAGCCACGAAAGCGAGCCTTCACATAACCGAACTGGCGCTTGAGCGGACGACTGTGTCAGCACAGGAAGTCCGCCCCGTCCTGACGTGTTCGGAGAATCCTCAGCCAACCAAGCAGGGCCGAGCCCGCCAGTGCTAACAGCCCTTGAGGTTCCGCCTTGCTATTGGCGTACCCCGCCGTCAGGATGGATGCTTCATCAGGCTTAAGGAGAGAGCCGTGTTTCCCATGAACGTGTGGTTCGCCTATACCGCCGCCTGCGTGCTGTTGGTGCTGGCACCGGGCCCTGACAACGTGTTGGCCATTGGCCGCGGTCTCAGCCAGGGTAAAGTCGCAGCGGCCGTATCCGGCATGGCGTCAGGAGCAGGCATTTTGTTTCACGTTGCAGCCGCTTCGTTAGGCTTGACCCTACTGATGCAAACCTCGGTGCTCGCATTTTGGGTGATCAAGCTCATGGGTGCCGGCTATCTGCTCTGGCTAGGGATCAAGGTGCTGCGCGCTCGTAACCTCATAAGCTTTCAGCCGGCCTCCAGGCAATCGCTGCCCAGCATTTTTCTGACCGGTCTGCTTTCGGCTGCGCTCAACCCCAAGCCAGGTTTGTTCGTGCTGGCGTTCATTCCCCAGTTCGTCGACCCCGCACGCGGGTCGGTCAGCGTGCAGATGTTGGTTTACGGCGTATGGTTCGCTGCACTCACGGCATTGGGGTTTGCCTTGATGGGCATTTTCGCCACGGGACTGTCTCGCTACCTGTACCGGCGGCCACGGCTGGTGAATGGGCTGAACGTGGGCGCAGGCCTCACCTTCGTCGCGTCTGGCGTCTCGATTGCGGCGTTGAGCCAGAGATAGCAAGCAGGAGAAAGCGGCGGGGCTGCGTATGAGCCCCGCGTTTCATCACGATGCTGAAGCCTCATCGGCCAGCTTCGCATGGGTGTTGAGCTCCTCGGCGATGAAGGCCGAAATCATCGCCCGATAGACCTGTTCCACCACCTCAGCCGAGGCACCGGTTTCGTCAGCCATCTCACGAACCTTCTTGATCACTTGCTCGACCCGAGCGGGTGCACGCACATCATCGGTGGTTTTCTTGAAACCCGCTGCTTGCGTTACGAGCCTTCCACGTTTGGCGAGAAGCGAAACGAGGCTGCGGTCGATTTCATCGATCCGTTGACGGACTTCGTCCAGAGAGGTGCAAGGTACATCCATTTGCTTGACTTCCTTTTCATGAGCCTGCGATGGATTGGAGCAGGCTGTCGTGGGTGATCGGGGCGTGCAGTGTAGCTTCTATGCTAGGTTCGCTTCACGCTCCTTAGAGGGGTGTAACGCCGCAGCGAGTGGCCCGTCACGATGACCGGAAATACTGGATGCACGCGGGATATCTCACTCCATTTCGCACAACCAGCTCACGCCTGCGTGGCGCATGTCGTGAAAATGCAGATCCTCCACGCCAACCATCTTTCACCCCGGCTTGGGCAGCCTGCTGGCGGGCGAATGTCTGGGACCTTTGGTAGACTAGGACACCCTTTTTCTTGAGGCGGATCTGGACGGTATAGCTAACCATTCCATCGGCCTTTTTCCTTGCTCTGATCGTTGCCATGATTTCCGGTGGTACGAGTGTGTTTGGCGGCGGTAGCCCGCACCACTATCAAACCCAACACGCCCCCGGAAAATGGTGCATAAATGCGTAGACCAGAATGCCCCTAGAATCAGCTTCAAAGCCACAAACCACGCGCCCTGAGCCGTCACGCCGCTTCAGCGTTGCCCCCATGATGGACTGGACCGACAGGCATTGCCGGTTCTTCCTGCGCCTGCTCTCCCGGCAAACCCTGCTCTACACCGAAATGGTCACCACCGGTGCCCTGCTGCACAACGACGCTCACCGTTTCCTGCGCCACGATGCTTCTGAGCACCCGCTGGCCCTGCAACTGGGCGGCAGTGTGCCGGCCGACCTGGCCGCGTGTGCGCGCCTGGCTGAAGAAGCGGGCTACGATGAGGTCAACCTCAACGTTGGCTGCCCGAGCGACCGGGTGCAGAACAACATGATCGGCGCGTGCCTGATGGCTCACCCGGCGCTGGTGGCCGACTGCGTGAAGGCCATGCGAGATGCCGTATCGACGCCTGTCACGGTGAAGCACCGCATTGGTATCAACGGCCGTGACAGCTACGCCGAACTGAGCGACTTCGTCGGCCAGGTGCGTGAGGCCGGCTGCCGGAGTTTTACCGTGCATGCACGCATCGCGATTCTGGAAGGGCTGTCGCCGAAAGAGAACCGCGAGATCCCGCCGCTGCGCTATGACATCGCAGCGCAGTTGAAGAGGGACTTCCCGGACCTGGAGATCGTGCTCAACGGCGGGATCAAGACCCTGGACGAATGCCAGGCACACCTTGAAACCTTCGATGGCGTGATGCTGGGGCGCGAGGCGTATCACAACCCTTATCTGCTGGCCGAGGTGGACCAGCAACTGTTTGGCAGCGATGCGCCGGTGGTCAGCCGCAGCGAGGCATTGGCGCAACTGCGGCCCTACATCGTGGCGCATATGGAAAGTGGCGGTGCGATGCACCACGTTACCCGGCATATTCTGGGGCTGGCCCAAGGATTCAAAGGGGCGCGGCGCTTCCGCCAGTTGCTGTCGGCAGACATTCACAAGGCGGCTGAACCCTTGGCGGTGTTTGACCAGGCCGTGGAGTTGTTGCAGGGGCGGTGACCTCAGAGGGAGGGAACCTCGGGCTTGCTTGCGACTCGAATCTTCACCTTTCGTACAGCCCTGTGCGGGCCAGCCGGTCCGCAGGGTTTCGGCGGCCCTTGAGCGGCTGTCGGGGCTCGGGTAATGTCGAGTAAATGCACAGGACAGAGCACGCCCATGACCTCCAAGCTGGAACAACTCAAGCAGTTCACCACCGTGGTCGCCGACACCGGGGACCTGGACGCCATCACCCGCCTGAAGCCGGTCGATGCCACCACCAACCCGTCGCTGCTGCTCAAGGCTGCTGCCATCCCGGGCTACGCCGACCTGCTCAAGCAGGTGAAGGCCGACGCCAAGGGTGATGTCGACCTGGCCTGCGACAAGTTTGCGGTGGCGGTAGGCTCGGGCATTCTCAAGGTCATCCCGGGGCGTATCTCCACCGAGGTGGATGCACGCCTGTCGTTCGATGAGCCAGCCCTGCTGAACAAGGCCCGTCAGCTGATCGCCCTGTACGAGGCGGCCGGAGTGGCAAAAGAGCGTGTGCTGATCAAGCTGGCCTCCACCTGGGAAGGCATTCGCGCCGCCGAAAAGCTGGAAAAGGAAGGCATCCAGACCAACCTGACCCTGCTGTTCTCCTTCGCCCAGGCCCAGGCTTGCGCCGATGCCGGGGTGTTTTTGATTTCGCCGTTCGTGGGCCGTATCTACGACTGGTACAAGAAGAGCACCGGCCAGGAATACGTGGGCGCCGAGGACCCAGGCGTGCAGTCGGTCACGCGCATCTACAACTACTACAAGGCCAATGGTTACAACACTGTGGTCATGGGCGCCAGCTTCCGCAATATCGGCCAGATCGAACAACTGGCCGGCTGTGACCGCCTCACCATCAGCCCCGAGCTGCTGCAGCAGCTGAGTGATGACCAGGGTGAGTTGCCGCAGGTGCTGAAACCGGGCAACGCCGGTGAAGCCAAGCAGCACCTGAACGAAAGCCAGTTCCGTTGGGCGATGAACGAAGACGCCATGGGCACCGAGAAGCTGGCCGAAGGTATCCGCCAGTTTGCGCGGGACCAGGAAAAGCTGGAGAAGTTGATGGCTGAAAAGGCCTGATACAGTTCGGGTTTGCCTGACGGGCGGGAAGTGTTCAGTATTTTCCGCCCGTTTTGTTTGCCACGCCTTAGTTGTGTATTGAATTCTCGGGCCTGTTCGCGGGTAAGCCCGCTCCTACACCAATCGATGTAAGGGCGGGCTTGCCCGCGAACAGGCCGCCATAGCCACCCGAGCTGTCGATGACCTCCCCTAACCCGTTGCCCCTCGTTCTCGCCGGCCCGATACTGCGCCGCCTGGAACCCCAGCGTCTGGCCGTCTGGCTGGTCACTACCCAACCGCTGCAGCCCGCGTTCGTCTGCCTGGCAAGCGAGGCCCACGTCGATTGCCAGGTGGTGCCGATTGGCCGGCATGCCTACGTTCACCTGCTGGACATCCAATTCGCCAGCCCCCTGCCCTGCAACCAGCTGCTCGACTATGACCTGCTGATCAATGGCCAGGGTATCGCCGACTGGGCGCCGCACTTGCTCTACCCGGGCGCCCAGCGCCCAAATCTGGTGCTGCGTGAGCGCCTAGAGCAGTTGCTGCACGGCTCCTGCCGCAAGCCGCACCACCCTGCTGCCGACGGCCTGCTGTGCGCCGACCGGCTGCTGCAGGCGTGCAAGAAGCCCGAAGACCGCCCGGCCGTGCTGTTGATGACGGGCGACCAGGTTTACGCCGACGATGTCGCTGGCCCCATGCTGCGCGCCATCCATAGCCTGATCTCGCGCCTGGGCTTGTTCGACGAGCAACTGGAGGGTGCGGTGGTAGCCGACAGCCAGGCGCTGTACCAGCACCCGGCCAGCTACTACCACCGCGCCGACCTGCTGCCGGCGCTGGAACGCAACGACACCCTGCGCGAGCGTTTTTTCGGCGGCAAGCGCAAGCCGATCTTCTCGTCCAGCAACGCCGACAACCACCTGGTGACCTTCGCCGAAGTCATGGCCATGTACCTGTTGGTGTGGTCGCCGGTGCCCTGGCAGCTGGTGGACCTGGGCATCCCCAGCGGGCTCAGCGACGAGCATCAAGCCCGATACCGGCAAGAGCTGCCGCTGATCCAGGGGTTTGCCGACAATCTCGGTCAGGTGGCGCGGGTGATGGCCCACCTGCCCTGCCTGATGATCTTCGACGACCACGACATCACCGACGACTGGAACCTCTCGGCGCAGTGGGAGGAAACGGCCTACGGCCACCCATTCTCGCGAAGGATCATTGGCAACGCCTTGCTCGGCTACCTGCTCTGCCAGGCCTGGGGCAACAACCCGGACGGTTGCAATCCGCTGATCGAACAGTGCCAGGTGCTGACCCGCCAGAACCAGGATGAGCTGATTGGCGAGCTGCTGCGCTTCCAGGGTTGGCAGTTCAGCCTGCCGACAGAACCACCGCTGCTGGTACTGGATACCCGCACCCGCCGCTGGCGCAGCGAAAGCAACCTGGCCAAGCCGTCCGGCCTGCTGGACTGGGAAGCGCTGAGTGAATTGCAGCAAGCACTGCTCGATCATCCCTCGGCAGTCATCGTGTCGCCTGCGCCGATTTTCGGGGTGAAGCTGATCGAGACGGTGCAGAAGGTGTTCAGCTGGCTGGGCTACCCGCTGCTGGTGGATGCCGAGAACTGGATGGCCCACCGCGGTGCAGCGCAGGTCATCCTCAATATCTTCCGCCACTCGCGCACGCCGGGGCACTACGTGGTGCTGTCGGGAGATGTGCATTACTCGTTCGTGTATGAGGTGCTGATTCGCCACCGCCAGCGCAGCCCGCACTTGTGGCAGGTGACCAGCAGCGGAATCAAGAACGAGTTTCCCCGGCGTTTGCTGGATGTGCTCGACCGGCTCAACCGCTGGTTGTATGCGCCACGCTCGCCGCTCAACTGGTTTACCAAGCGCCGAGAAATGGAGGTGGTGCCGCGTACGCCCAGCCACAGTAAGGCCGGGGAACGGCTGTGGAATGGTGCCGGGCTGGGACAGGTGTTTTTTGATGAACAGGGGCGGCCGGCGCGGGTGTATCAGCTGGATGCGGGCGGGGGTGAGGCTACAGAGTTTAAAAACCGGGAGCAGTGAGATTCAGAATTTTTACAGCCTGTGCCGGCCTCTTCGCGGGTAAACCCGCTCCTACACCTGATTGGGGGTGGACACACATTGGTGTTTGGGCGCAGGCCGTCGTAGGAGCGGGTTTACCCGCGAAGAGGCCGCCAAAGGCTATAGATCAGCCCCGCTCCAGCGCATTGACCAGATCATGGAAGGCTTCGCGGTTGGAGTCATTCAGGCCCATGAGGATCTTGTGCGCCTCCAGCACCTTGGAGCGCACCACCTCTTCATTCTGGTCCTGCGACGGCAAGTCGGTCAGGCAATCGGTGCAGGGAATCGGCCGATCGACAATGTTGAACACCTGATCGAAACCCATCGACTGCAATAGCCGTGAAATGTCCGGATTGGTAGTCACCACCGTCGGCAGCAGGCCCACCTTCTGCCGCGACAGGATCGACAGCTTCGCCAGCAGGCCCAGCGTGGTGCTGTCGATACTCTCGGTTTCAGTCAGGTCGATGACAATCGCCGAGAAGTTCAGCGCAGTGAAAATCTTCTCGATCGTCGCATCCAGCGCCGAACACAGGGTCAGGCGCACTTCACCAACGAATTTCAGTACGAAGGTACCGCTCTGCTCGGCGAACTGAATTCTACCGGTACTCATTGAAGGTTCCTGCTCAACACCAATAGGGCGATATCATCCGGCATCTCCCCAAGCGTAGCCAATCCAAATCGTTGACGCAGCCCATCCAGACTGCCACCTGCTGCCTTGACGATCTCCGGCAAGGCGGCTTCTTTATCTTTGAGCGTATCACCCGGCAAAAGGTCCAGAATGCCATCGGACATCAGGCTGAGGCTGAACTGCGGGGGCAGCTCCACCACCAGGTCCTGGTAGGTGGCCTCATCGAACAACCCCACCGGCAGGCCGCGGCCTTCCAGGTAGCGGCAATGCTCGGGGGTGTACAGTACCGGCAACGGCAAATGGCCGCCGACAGCGTAGGTCAGCAGGCCGGACTCTTCGTCGATCACCCCGCCGACCATGGTGACGTGCTTGCCCAGCTTGCTGTTGATCAGGCCGCGGTTGATGTGGCTGAGCACTTCAGACGGCTTGAACTCACGCATCCTGCTGCGCTTGAGCTCGAACATGAGGCGCGTGGTCATGAATTTCAACAGCACGGTGACAAAGGCCGACGACGCCCCATGCCCGGATACATCGGCGAGGTAGAAAGCAATGCGCCGCTCGTCCACGCGGAAATAATCGACAAAATCCCCCGAAAGGTACAACGACGGGATGATCTGGTGCTCGAAGGCGAACTCGCCGGCCACCCAGGGGCTTTCCGGCAACATGTTCATCTGCACCTGGCGACCGGCGGTCTGGTCCTCCTGCAACAGGTGCAGGCTAGCCTCCAGTTCACGGTTGGCGGCTTCGAGCTTGTCGCGGTAGCGCTGGTTTTCCAGCACAAGGCGCGAGCGGTCGAGGGCGCGGCGCACCGAATGCTCGAGTACGGCCAGGTCTTCCAGCGGCTTGATAAGGTAGTCGGCGGCGCCCAGGCGCAACGCTTCCACCGCATCACTCATGACGCCGGCACCGGACACCACGATCACCGGCAACTGCGGCGCACGCTCGCTGACCTGACGGATCAGTTCGAGACCGCCCATCTGCGGCATGCGCAGATCGCAGATCACGAGGTCGGGCTGGTGTTCTTCGAAGACCTGAAGCCCCTGCTGGCCATTACTGGCCTGGAGGACGCTGAAACCACTGTCTTCAAGGTAGGCGGCGAGGCTGGCACGGACCACGTCGTCGTCATCGATGATCAGCAGCGTTGCACTGGTTTTCTGCATGTGGGCGAACGGCGCCGATTTAGGTTGGTGCAGCGGTGTCGGCAAGGCAGACGGCCAGCTACGGGAATTCTTTATGGTCACACTCTACTTGAGTTGTAGGACAAGAACACCTGCCCGGCAACTGTCAGAGGTACCTTGTAAGGCGCAGACGGTACTCCCATCCGGCAGGGGTTTCAAGCATGCTGGGGTCGACCTCGCCGCTCTTTACAGGGCAAATCACCGGGAGTTATAAGAAAGTCGACCAGCGCAACCCGACGGGAAGGATGCAGCATGCCCCACACGCCCTCCAGCCATAGCGAAAAACGCGACTTCATTCGCATGCGCATCGACACCGAGGTCAGCCTTTTGCACGAAGGCCAGGTGATTGCGGCGGTGTGCCTGGACCTGTCCAGTGGCGGCATGCAGGTGCAGGCGCCGCAGCGCTTTCTGGTGGGTGATCTGATCGAGGTACGGATCGACTCCGACCATCCGGCGCTGAAGGGGCTGCATGCCAGCACCGAAGTGGTATGGATCGCCGACCAGCCGAGTGGGCAGCAGAAGTTCGGGCTGCGGATCCTGGCCATGCATTGATCCTGAGGCCGCTTTGCGGCCCCAGGTTCACAGATCAGAAGTCGTCTTCGACCTCGCCATCCTTCACCTTGAACTCGCGGTTTTGCAGGTAGGCATTACGAATGAAGATGTACTTGTCACCCTGAATCAGCTTTTCGGCCGAGAGCAGGCTGGCGCGGGTGTCGATCAGGTCCAGCGCAAAGATCGAGTTGCGCGTAGGCACGTGGTCGATGTAGCGATAGGGTTTGGTATAGGTGTCCGGGTACTTGGCCACACCGTCACGCACGGTGCTTGGGCCCAGCAGCGGGATGACCACATACGGCCCGCTCGGCACCCCCCAGTAGCCCAGGGTCTGGCCAAAGTCCTCGTCGTTGCGCTGCAGGCCCATCTTGGTACCCACATCGAAGAAGCCACCCAGGCCGAAGGTGGTGTTGACGATCAACCGCGCCGTATCCACGCCCGCCGCATGCGGCTTGAGCTGCAGCACGTCGTTGGCCAGGTTGGTCACGTCCCCCAGGTTGCGAAAGATGTTGTGGATGCCATCTTCGAGGAACTGTGGAGTGACCGCTTGGTAGCCCTTGGCCAATGGTTTGAGGGCATAGGTGTCGAGGGTATCGTTGAAGCGGAAGATCGGGCGGTTGACCGCTTCCCAGGGATCTTCCTCGGTGGCGGCCTGGGTGGCTGCCACGGGCGCCAGCAGCATGCTGGCACAGACACAGGCCTGGGTGACTCGTTCGATCACACTGGCACCGATCCTACGCATAGATGTTTCTCCATCGAATTTCTCGGCCGCAAGCGCAACAGGTCGCGCTGCTGTTAAGGCGGCAGTATAGAGACTTGCGGGCTGATAAACAGCCTTACACATTTTTGCTGAATATTTTGTGAACAACTGTTGCGCAGCGGCCGATGTCACAAGACGGTAACAATCAACGCATAGCCTTCGAACCATTTGGGGGAAGTTGCCATGGACACTGCGCCCGCCTTCACTGCTGTGCTGTTCGGCTTGCGCGGCTGCCTGGTGCAGGCTACCCATGGCGCGCCATCACCCGCCCCCGGCGCCCTGGCCACCCTTGCCAGCCTGCGTCAGCGCCAAGTGCCGTGCATCTGGCTGGATGACCTCAATACCGCGCAAAGCGAGCGCCTGGCCCATGTGCTGCCCGACTGGCTGCCAGGGCATGCGGTCAATGGCGTGCGCTGGCCAGCGCCGAACGCGTGCTGGCAGGCACTGATGGCGCTGGACAGCGAGCGCCTGGATGGCTGCGTATTGGTCAGCGGCGACCCCCGCCTGCTGCAGTCTGGCCTTAACGCCGGCTTGTGGACAGTGGGCCTGGCCGCCTGCAGCCCGTTATGCGACCGCACTTCTGCGCAATGGCAAGCCATGAGCCCGCAAGAGCAGGATCTGGCGCGTAGCAAGGCGACGCTGGCGCTATTCAGCCTGGGCGTGCACTCGGTGATCGACCATCTGGAAGCGCTGGACACCTGCCTGGTGGACATCGCCCAGCGCCGGCGCAAGGGTGAAAAACCCTGATACAGCAGCCTTGACGCGGATCATGCAAATCGCCAGCAGGTAGATTACCCTGAAGACAGGCCAGAACCTTTGCCACGCCGCCGAGGTCCATGGCTTGCCAAGCCATTGATGGAGAATAGCCAATGCCTGCCCGCGAATTGCAAGAGCGCCTGAACAGCTTGCGCGAGCAACTGGACCGCAACGTACCGCTTTCGGAAGAAGAGCTGGCCGCCCTGCACGAAGAGGCGCGCCAGATCGAGGCGCAACTGAAACTTGAGGAAGCCACGCCAGACAACAACCTGGTGGACGGCGTGAACCTGGCGATCGAACGCTTCGAGGCCGACCACCCCGACCTCACAGCCACCCTGCGCAGCATTGCCAACTCGCTGCACAGCATGGGGATCTGAAAGAGCGGGGGCCGCAAAGCGGCCCCCTGTATTACTGCCGTACCAGGCGTTTGTTATCCGGGCTGATCGCCCCGGTGCTGCGATACGGGTTGATATCCAGCCCACCGCGGCGCACATAGCGCGCATAGACCGTCAGGTGCTCCGGCTGCAGCAGATTCTTCAAGTCCAGGTAAATCCGTTCCACACACTGCTCATGGAAGTCGGCATGCTGGCGGAAGCTGATCAAGTAGGTCAGCAGGCTGGCGTGGTCCAGCGCCCTGCCCTTGTACTCAACCACCACGCTGCCCCAATCCGGCTGGCCGGTGACCGGGCAGTTGGACTTCAGCAGATGGCTATGCAGGGTTTCTTCCACCACCCGCGCCGGGTCGCAGCGCAACAGCTCTGGCTGCGGCTGCTCGTAGTTGCTGATGGCCACATCCAGTGCATCGATGCACTGCCCCGGTAGCGCCACCACACCCTGGGCTTCAACCTCGGCCAAAGTGCGCACCTTCACCCCCACCGGCTTGCCGGCAGCGGCGGACAGGTCTTTTTCCAGGCATGCCTGCAACGCGTCCAGCGAGGCGAACACCGTCTGGTTCAGCGAGTTGAGGTACAGCTTGAATGACTTGGACTCGATGATGTTTGGCGAGTCCGCCGGGATGGCGAACTCGCCGATCGCCACCACCGGCTTGCCCGAAGGCAGCAACCAGCTCAGCTCGAAGCAGTTCCAGAAATCCACCCCCAGCCAGGGCAAGGTCTGTGCAGTGACGCCCAGCTCGGCCCACTTGGCAGTACGCGGGATCGGGAACAACTGCTCCGGGGAGTAGGTGGCGATGTATTCGCTGGACTTGCCCAGCGGGGAATGTTCGGCAGCGGGATGCATGGAAACTGACCTAGAGGTTCGAAAATGCCCCTAGTCTACCGGTTTTGCACCCCGCCTTGCAGGGCCAGTCACTCAATGGTCAATGCCCCCACCATACCCGCCTGGTAATGCCCCGGCACGTTGCAGGCAAACTCGATGGGCACCGGTTGGCGGAAGGTCCAGGTCAGCTCGGCGCGTTGGCCGGGCATAACCATCACAGTATTGCCACCCCCGTGACCATGGCCATCGCCGTGGTCCATCATTTGGCCGTGGCTCATCATCTTGCCGTGATCCATGCCTTCGTGGTTCATGGCCTCGGTGAACATCTTGCCTTGCATGGCAACCATTTCCTTCTGGTGTTCGGCATGCATGGCCTTGTCGCCCAGGTTGAATTCGTGCGGCAGGTTGCCCTCGTTGACCAGCACGAAGCGCACCGTCTCGCCGGCTTTTACCTGCAGGCTTTTGGGCTCGAAGGCAATGTCCTTGAGCACCACGTTGACCGTGCGGGTGGCCTTGGCCGCCGGGGCAGGCTCGCCAAAGGCGAAGCTCTGCGCCTGGCTAGCGACAGCCGGCAGGCTGCCCAGGGCAAGGGTGGCGGCAATGAACAGGTGTTTCATGATGACTCCGGGAATACACAGCAGGATGAAGCCACATTAGCCGGGGCGACTGGCAGTTACCTGACAGGCACATTACAACTTCGTCAGTTTGGGCGAGCGGGCACATCGTCACGTATCATTTCACCCACCCCATTACCCCTGTGCTAGCGGTAAAGCGACGCCATAGGCCACGCACAATCTTTCAGAATATGGACAGTGCATGAAACTGCTGATCGTCGAAGACCAGGCCCGCACCGGCCAGTACCTGAGCCAAGGCCTGAGCGAGGCCGGCTTTGCCACCGAGTTGGCTACCGATGGCGAGACCGGCCAGTTCCTCGCCCTGACCGGCGACCACGACCTGCTGATCCTCGACGTGATGCTGCCTGGCCGCGACGGCTGGCAGATTCTTCAGGCCGTGCGCCAGGCAGGCCTGGATACGCCAGTGCTGTTCCTGACCGCCCGCGACGCCGTCGAGGATCGCGTGCATGGCCTGGAACTGGGCGCCGACGACTACCTGGTCAAGCCGTTCGCCTTTTCCGAACTGCTGGCCCGGGTACGCAGCCTGCTGCGCCGTGGCACCAGCCCGAGCCAGGACACGACCCTGAGCCTGGCCGACCTGCGCCTGGACCTGATCCGACGCCGCGCCGAGCGCGCCGGGCAGCGCATCGACCTGACCGCCAAGGAATTCTCACTCCTTGAGCTGCTGCTGCGCCGCCAGGGTGAGGTGCTGCCAAAATCGCTGATCGCCTCGCAGGTGTGGGACATGAACTTCGACAGCGACACCAATGTGATCGAAGTGGCCATCCGCCGCCTGCGCCTGAAGATCGACGACCCGCACCCCAACAAGCTGATCCACACCGTACGCGGCATGGGTTACGTACTCGAAGAGCGCACCGAGTGATGCGCCGGGTTTCCCTCGGTAACCGCCTGGCCCTGCTGTTCGCCGCCTGCACCGCCACTGTCTCGCTGGGCGCCGGCCTGCTATTCAGCCGGGCCAGCGAGCAGCACTTCGTCGAACTTGACCAACAACTGCTGGACTCGCGCCTGTCCTTGTTTCGTACGCAACTGGCTGATGTCAGCACGGCTGATGAGCTCCAGGCCCGCCTGCCTGCCCTGCGCGATGAACTGAGTCACCAGGCCGACCTGGCCTTGCGTATCAGCGCCAGCAATGGCGCCACCTGGTTCGAAAGCCGCAGCGGGCTGCCGCAAGCAGCGCTGGCCACCGGGCTGGCCACCCTGCATGCGCAAGGCATCGACTACCGCAGCCTGTCCGTGCCCCTGAAACAGGGCACCATGCAGTCGCCGCGACTGACCCTGTACCTCGACATCACCCACCACCAGCACTTCCTGCAGGGCATGCAACGGCTGATCTGGCTGACGGTCGGCCTGTCGGCGCTAACCACCGCACTACTGGGTGCCTGGGCCGCCCGCAGCGGCCTGCGCCCATTGCGGCAGATGGGCCAGGTGGCCGCCAGCGTGTCAGCGCGTTCGCTCACCACCCGTCTGCCGGTGGCGCAGATGCCCGAAGAGTTGGCCGAGCTGGCCAGCAGCATGAACGCGATGCTGCAGCGCCTGGACGATGCCTTCCAGCGCCTGTCAGCGTTCTCGGCCGATATCGCCCACGAGTTGCGTACGCCGCTGTCCAACCTGCTGACCCACACCCAGGTCACCCTCACCCGCCCACGTAGCCTCGAAGAATACCGAGAGGCGCTGCATGGCAACCTGGAAGAACTGCAATGGATGGCGCAGATGATCAACGACATGCTGTTTCTGGCCAAGGCCGACCACGGCCTTCTGGTACCGGGGCACGCGCCTTTGGCGCTGCATGACGAGGTGGATGCACTGCTGGAGTACTACGCGCCTCTGGCAGAAGACAACGACGTGCAGATGCTGCGCGAGGGTGAAGCGGTGCTGCACGGCGACCAGCATATGCTGCGCCGGGCGCTGTCCAACCTGCTGGACAACGCCATGCGTTTTACCCCGGCAGGAGGACAGATCAAGGTGACCCTGGGGCCGGGGCCGACGATCAACGTGGCCAATACCGGACTGGCTATCGACCCGGCGGCACTACCGCGGCTTTTCGACCGCTTCTACCGGGTGGACCCGGCTCGACGGGAAGGCAGCAGCGAGCATGCGGGGTTGGGCTTGGCAATTACCCGGTCGATCGTGCAGGCCCATGGCGGGTGCATACGGGCGGAGTGCGAGGGTGGGTGGACCCGATTCGTGATCGAGTTCGCTCAAGATCGGTAACCCTGGGGCGCTTTACGCCCCCAGGATCTCAGGCAAACATCAAACCGCCAGGCCAATCGCCGGCTGCACCTGCGACGCCCGGTAGGCCGGGTAAAGGGTCGCCAGGAAACTCATCACCAGGCCGGCGGTGCAGATGATCGCCACATCCCCCCACTGCAACTGCGACGGCAAGCTGCTGACGAAGTACACATCCGACGTAAAGATGTGCTGCCCGCTCACCCGCTCCAGCCAGCCGACGATCTGGCTCACATTGAACGCCGCAATCACGCCCAGTACGCCACCAATCAGCGTGCCGACAATGCCGATCAGGCTGCCCTGGACCATGAACGTGCCCATGATCTGCGCCGGCGTGGCGCCCAAGGTACGCAGGATGGCAATGTCCGGCCCCTTGTCGTTCACCACCATCACCAGGGTGGCGATGATATTGAACGCCGCTACCGCGATGATCATCATCAGCAACAGGCCGATCATGGTCTTTTCCATCTTCATGGCGCTGAACAGGCTGCCCTGGGTATGCGACCAGTCATCGGCCCGGTAGGCGTCCCCAAGCCCGGCAGCAATCGCCTTGGCCACCTGCGGAGCGGCATACAGGTCGTGCAGCTTAAGGCGCACACCTTGCACCTGGCCCGGCGCCCAGCGCTGCATCTCAGCTGCATCAGCAACATGGATATAGGCCTGCGACCCATCCAGCTCGGCGCCGACCTTGAAGATGCCAACCACGGTGAGGCGCTGCATGCGCGGGGTGATGCCACCCGGTTCCTTGCTGATTTCCGGCACGATCAAGGTCAGCTTGTCGCCGGTGTTCAGGCGGAAGCGGCGTGCGGTCAGCTCACCGATAACCACACCGAACTCACCGGGCTGCAAGCCCTGCAGACGGCCCTGGACGATGTGCTGGCCAACGATGGAAACCTTGCCCTCCTCGGCCGGGTCGATACCACCCACCTGGATCGGCTGCATGGCGCCCTTGTACGACAGCATGCCTTCCATCTCGGTAATCGGCGCCACAGCCATCACCGCCGGATTCTTCATGGCAGCGTCGGCCACCTTGTGCCAATCGTCCAGCGGCTGCACGCCCAGGATGGCGGCATGCGGCACCAGGCCGAGAATGCGCGAGCTCATTTCGCGCTGGAAGCCGTTCATCACCGACAGCACCACGATCATCGCCAGCACGCCCAGCGACAGGCCGATCATCGAAGTCATCGAAATGAACGAGATGAAGTGGTTGCGACGCTTGGCTCGGGTGTAGCGCGCGCCGATAAAGATGGGCAAGGGTCTGAACATGTACGAAATCACCCAATGGAAACAGGAAAACGGGGCAGCACCTGCCACCCCGGCAGTCGATCAGATGGCCACCAGGTGGCCATCGTCGAGCTTCAGCACACGGTCCATCTGCCGCGCCAGGTTGAGGTCGTGGGTGACCACCAGGAATGCCGTGCGCGAAGCGCTGGACAGCTCCTGCATCAGTTCCTGGATGCCCTGGGCGGTATGGTGGTCGAGGTTACCGGTCGGCTCGTCGAGCATCACCAGGCCCGGGCGGTTGACCAGCGCCCGGGCAATCGCCACACGCTGGCGCTCGCCGCCGGAAAGCTCGGCCGGCTTGTGGTTCAGGCGGTGGCCCAGGCCTACCCGCTTGAGCAGCGCCTCGGCACGCTCCCGGGCCTCGGGGATGGGCGTTCGGCCGATCAGCAGCGGCATGCACACGTTCTCGATGGCGGTGAATTCCGGCAGCAGGTGGTGGAACTGGTAGACAAAGCCCAACTCGCGGTTGCGTAGCAGGCCACGGGCACGCTCGCCCAGTGCCGACAGCTCTTCGCCAGCCAGCCACACGCTACCCTGGGTCGGCCGGTCGAGGCCGCCCAGCAGGTTGAGCAAGGTACTCTTGCCCGACCCGGAACTGCCAACGATGGCCACCCGCTCACCGGCCTGCAGTTCCAGGTTGAGCCCGGACAGCACCTGCACCGACTCCGGGCCCTCGTCGTAGGACTTGCCCAGGTTGCGGCAACTCAGAACGGCTTTATCACTCATGCGCGACTCACTCATAACGTAGCGCCTCTGCAGGCTGGGTGCGGGCCGCACGCCAGGCCGGATACAGGGTGGCGAAGAAACTCAGGACCAGTGCCGCACCGCAGACCATGTACACGTCCTGGGCCAGGATCTGCGACGGCAGGTAATCGATGAAGTACACGTCGGCGTTGAGGAACTTGTGGCCGATCAGTGTCTCGATGCCGGCGATCGCCGCGCTCACGTTCAGGGCCGCGAAGATCCCGACGACGGCGCCGATCAGGGTACCGATCACCCCGATCACCGTGCCCTGGACCATGAAGATGAGCATGATCTGCCCGGGCGTGGCGCCCAGGGTGCGCAGGATGGCGATGTCGCCGCGCTTGTCGTTGACCACCATCACCAGGGTGGAAATGATGTTGAACGCCGCCACCGCCACGATCAGCAGCAACAGCAGGCCGATCATGGCCTTTTCCATACGGATCGCCTGGTACAGGTTGCCGTGGGTACGGGTCCAGTCACGGCTATAGAACTCCTGTTCGCCCAGCTGCTGGGCGATGCTCCAGGCTACGCGCGGCGCCTGGAACAGGTCGTCGAACTTCAGGCGCAGGCCCTGGACCTGGTCGGGCTTCCAGCGGTGCAGGCGGGACAGGTCGCTGATGTTGGTCAGGCCCAGGTAGCCGTCGATCTCCCCCGCGCCAACGTGGAAGGTGCCGACCACGGTGAAGCGCTTCATGCGCGGGAACATGCCGGCGGGGGTCACGCTGACCTCGGGGGCGACGAAGGTGAGCTTGTCGCCGATGGCAACGCCCAGCTTGGCCGCCGCCTTGTCGCCGATCATGATGCCCCACTCGCCCGGCGCCAACTGGTCCAGGCGGCCTTGCAGGACGAAGTTGTCGATGATCGACACCTCGCGCTCGCGAGCAGGGTCGATGCCGTTGAGCAGCACCTTCTGCACCTTGCCATCATGGGTCAGCAGGCCCTGCATCTGGGTGAACGGTGCAACCGCCACCACCTGCGGATTCTGCTTTACTTGTTGGGCAAGGGCCTGCCAGTCGGCAATGGGCTGGCCGCTCTCCAGCGTGGCATGGGGAATCATCCCCAACACGCGGGTGCGCATCTCGTGGTCGAAACCGTTCATCACCGACAGCACCACGATCATTACCACCACGCCCAGGGCGAGGCCGATCATCGAGGTCAGGGAAATGAACGAGACGAAGTGATTGCGACGTTTGGCACGGGTATAACGCGTACCGATGAATGCGAAAAGAGGTCTGAACATGTCGGGGCTTGTTCGGATGAAAGGGAACGTCCTTGTGGCGAGGCGCCTACGGCGGCTTTACACTCGGACCACCGCCGCTACCTTGGGTTCGCCATGACGACATTAGACGAAGAAGATCGCCGCGAATACTACCGCATCGAAGATCGGATCGCACTTCAAATAAGCCCCCTTAGCGCGGCTGAAGCCCTTGAACCAGATGTGTTGCAAGATGATTCGCCGTTGTTCAACCTGCTCAGCGAGCTGCACCTGTCGGACTTCGAGTCGCAACACCTGTTGCGCCAGCTAAGCGACAAGGACCGCACCCTCGCCGCGTTCCTGCGGGCACAGAACAAGCGCCTCGACTTGCTCAGCGCGGTGGTTGCACAAACCCTGCTTGGCGAGGTCGGCGAGCCGCTGCCGGTGGTCATTTCCGAAGGCGGCATCGAATCCGCCCAAGCCACACAGATTGCCCCCGGTACCCGGGTGAAAGTGAAAATGGTGCTGATGCCGCGCGCCCATGGCCTGCTGCTGCGCGGCAAGATCACCCATTGCGACCCTCGCCCGGAGGGCGGCTTCGAGGTCGGCACCGAGTTCATCGACATGACCGATGCCCAACGACAACTGCTGGCGCGTTACATCCTGCAGCGCCAGCAACAGCAACGGCGCCAGCAGCTGGAACTGAACGACCCCGCCTCCTGAGCCAATTTCTCCCTGATTTGAAGGAACGAACGTGACCCTGATCTACGGCCATCGCGGCGCCAAGGGCGAAGCACCCGAGAACACCCTGAAGAGCTTTCAGCAATGCCTGTCCCATGGCGTGACCCGCTGCGAGCTGGACCTGCACTTGTCATCCGACAACGAACTGATGGTCATCCACGACCCCACCCTCAAGCGCACCACGGGCCGGCGCGGCAAAGTGGTCGAGCACCCGGCCGCCGAACTGGTCAAGATCGATGCCCGCAAAGGCGGCCCGGGCCATGTGCAGCCCTGCCCGATCCCGAAACTGGAAGAGCTGTTCGAAAAATGCCCGTTCGAACACTGGCAACTGGAGGTGAAAAGCGCCTCGCGCACCCGCGCGGCCACCACCGTCCTGGCGATCCGTGAACTGGCCCAGCAATATGGCCTGCTGGACAAGGTGACCATCACCTCCAGTTCACGCGAAGTACTGGGCGCCGCCCTGGAACTGGTGCCAGACGTGAAGCGTGGGCTGGTGGCCGAATACGCCTGGCTCGACCCGCTGAAGGTGGCACAGAACTACGGCTGCGAACTGCTGGCATTGAACTGGACGCTGTGCACCCCCGAGCGCCTGCTCAAAGCACAGGGCCAGGGTTTGCATGTGTCGGTGTGGACGGTCAACGAGCCGGCACTGATGCGCCGGCTTGCTGACTTTGGTGTGGACAGCCTGATTACAGACTTTCCCGGTTTGGCCAAGACCACCCTCGGGTAGGGTTGAAATCGGTCTCTCCGACCGGCTCAGGCCACCGGTCGGAGCCGCTCAAAAAAGCCGGTTCAGGCCGTCATAGGCAGCTACCCGATAGGCTTCGGCCATGGTCGGGTAGTTGAACGTGGTGTTGACGAAGTACTTCAGGTTGTTCTGCTCACCCGGCTGGTTCATGATCGCCTGGCCAATGTGGACGATCTCCGAAGCCTGGTAGCCGAAGCAATGCACGCCGAGGATTTCCAGGGTTTCGCGGTGGAACAGGATCTTCAGCATGCCCTGCGGCTCGCCGGCGATCTGCGCACGCGCCATGCTCTTGAAGAAGGCCTTGCCCACTTCGTACGGCACCTTGGCCTGGGTCAGCTCCTGCTCGTTCTTGCCGATCGAGCTGATCTCGGGAATGGTGTAGATACCCGTCGGCACGTCGTTGACGAAGCGCCAGCTGCCGTTATCGACAATGCTGCCAGCGGCCGACCGGCCCTGGTCATGGGCGGCACTGGCCAGGCTTGGCCAGCCGATCACGTCGCCGGCACCGTAGATGTTCGGCACGGTGGTGCGGTAGGCCTCGTCGACCTCGATCTGACCGCGGCTGTTCACCTTGATGCCGATGTTTTCCAGGCCCAGCTTGTCGGTGTTGCCGGTACGGCCGTTGCACCACAGCAACGCGTCGGCCTTGATCTTCTTGCCCGACTTGAGGTGCAGGATCACCCCGTTGTCCAGGCCTTCGACACGCTCGTACTCTTCGTTGTGGCGCACGGTGATGTTGTTGTTGCTGAAGTGGTAGCTCAGCGCCTGGGAAATTTCCGAGTCGAGGAAGCTCAGCAGCTGGCCACGGTTGTCGACCAGCTCGACCAATACGCCCAGGCCACTGAAGATCGAAGCGTATTCGCAACCGATCACGCCGGCACCGTACACGATCAGCTTGCGCGGGGTATGGCTGAGGCTGAGGATGGTGTCGCTGTCGTACACGCGCGGGTGGTGGAAGTCGATGTCGGCCGGGCGGTAGGGGCGCGAGCCGGTCGCGATGATGATGTGCTTGGCGTTGAGCTTCTCGACCACGCCGTTCGGGCACACCACTTCCACGGTTTGCTCGTCGGCAAAGCTGCCGGTGCCGACGAACACGTCGACGCGGTTACGGGCATAGTAGCCGGTGCGCGATGCCACCTGCTTGGCGATGACCTTCTCGGCGCTTTTCAGCACGTCCGGGAAGGAGAACCAGCGCGGCTCGCCGATGGCACGAAACATCGGGTTGGTGTTGAACTGCATGATCTGCCGCACCGAGTGACGCAGTGCCTTGGACGGAATGGTACCCAAGTGGGTGCAGTTGCCACCGACCTGGCGACGGTCATCGACCATCGCTACCTTGCGCCCTGCTTTGGCGGCGTTCATTGCCGCGCCTTCACCGGCCGGGCCGGAACCCAGCACCACTACGTCGTAGTTGTAGACAGCCATGCGTACTCCTTCAGAACTGGCCCGCAAGCCACGGTCGCTCGCGGGGCACGATCATGCCGCCGGGGCGCCATGAGAAAATTCGGGTGCAGTCTAATCAACCCTGAACGCCGCGCACATTAACCCTTGGTCGCGTCGTAGGCCAATTTTGCCCGCACTACATATGCTTCACCCATTCCCTGGCGGCAATCATCCCTGCCAGTGCTTTCACTGGCCTTTCACTGCCCGTTCGAACGCGGGCGTAGCTCGGGAGACGAAGCCTCCCTCTGCTCGAGTCACCAAAACCGCCGCCAAGTCATGCGCCACGGCAAAATCCCAGCCTTGCTGTGGGCCCAGGATGAGTAGCAGCGTCGAATAGCCATCGGCCAGCAGTGCTGAGGCGTCCAGCACCGTAACGGCAGCCAGGTCATGTTCGACCGGGCGCCCGAGGCGGGCATCGAAGGTGTGCGAATAGCGCCGGCCATTCTGCTCGAAATAGTGCCGATAGTCACCCGAGGTTGATACTGAAAGGCTATTGACCGGAATAATTTGGCGAGCGATCTGACGGTCTTCGCGGGGCAGTTCCAGGGCAATACGCCAAGGGCTGCCGTCAGGCTTGCGGCCAACCGCCTTCAGCTCGCCAGTGGCCTCGGCGACAAAACTGCTGACACCCATGGCCTGCAGGCGCGCAGCGATCAAGTCGACAGCATGACCGGCGACGATACTGTTGAAGTCGAGCTGCACCGGGGCACCCTTGCACAGGGCTCGACCTTTGACGCGCAGGTGCTGGTAGCCCACACGCTGGCGTACCTGGGCCAGTGCCTGTGGTTCGGGCACCTGCTGGTGACGGGCCTGAGGGCCGAAGCCCCACAGATCGAGCAAAGGCTCTACCGTGAGATCGAAGGCGCCATCGCTCTGCTCGGCAAGGTGCTGGCCCAGGCTGACCAACGCGAGCATGTCAGGCGGCAGGGCCAGGCACTGGCCGGCAGGCAAGCGGTTGAACTGGCTTACGATGGAATCGCTGCGGTAGGTCGAGTAGTGGTGGTCGATGTCGTGCAGGATGGTTTCCACCGCCCTCTGCACCTGGGCCGGCTCCGGGCCACCAGGCTCGCGGACGTACTGGATGCTGTAGCTGCTGCCCATGGTCGGGCCACCCAGGCGCTCCAGGGTGGGGCCCTGGTTGCAGGCGGTGAGTAGCAGCAGAATGAACAGTAGGGCTGTGCGCACAGTAGGGTTTCTCGGTTGCCAGTGCTGGCCTCTTCGCGGGTAAACCCGCGCCTACAGGGGCAGCGATAATCCGGTAGGCGCGGGTTTACCCGCGAAAGGGCCGGCACTGACAACACACATTCAGAATAAAAAAAACGGGAACCCGAAGGTTCCCGTTTTTTCATTGCCTTACAAGCGAATCAGCGTGGAAACGCTGGCGGGTTCACACCGGCCATGTCTTCCATCACACGAACCACCTGGCAGCTATAACCAAATTCGTTGTCGTACCAGACGTACAGAACAACGCGGTTGTCGTTGGCGATGGTCGCCTCTGCGTCAACCACACCGGCATGGCGCGAGCCGACGAAGTCGGTCGAAACCACTTCCTGCGAAGCCACGTAGTCGATCTGCTTGTGCAGCTCCGAGTGCATGGCGGTCTGGCGCAGGTACTCGTTGATCTCGTCGCGGGTGGTGGCCTTTTCCAGATTCAGGTTCAGGATGGCCATCGAAACGTTCGGCGTCGGAACACGAATCGCGTTGCCGGTCAGCTTGCCCTTCAGCACTGGCAGTGCCTTGGCAGCAGCGGTGGCGGCGCCGGTTTCGGTGATTACCATGTTCAGCGGCGCGGCACGGCCACGGCGGCTGCCCTTGTGGAAGTTGTCGATCAGGTTCTGGTCGTTGGTGAACGAGTGAACGGTTTCGACGTGGCCGTTGACGATGCCGTACTGGTCGTTGATGGCCTTGAGCACCGGCACGATGGCGTTGGTGGTGCAGGAGGCCGCCGAGATGATCTTGTCATCGGCAGTGATATCACCGTGGTTGATACCGTGCACGATGTTCTTCAGCGCGCCCTTGCCAGGTGCGGTGAGGATCACGCGGGCAGCACCCGGGCAGGCCAGGTGCTGGCCCAGGCCGTCGGCGTCACGCCATACGCCGGTGTTGTCGACGATGAGCGCATTGTCGATGCCGTACTGGGTGTAGTCGACTTCGCTCGGGCTCTTGGCGTAGATAACCTGGATCAGGTTGCCGTTGGCGGTGATGGTGTTGTTGGCTTCGTCGATGGTGATGGTGCCATCGAACGGGCCGTGCACCGAGTCACGGCGCAGCAGGCTGGCACGCTTGACCAGGTCGTTTTCGGCGCCTTTGCGCACGACGATGGCACGCAGACGCAGGCCGTCACCACCACCGGTCTTCTCGATCAGGATGCGCGCCAGCAGGCGGCCGATGCGACCGAAGCCGTACAGGACAACGTCGGTGCCTTTGCGCGCCGAAGCGTTCTGCTGACCGACCACGTCGGCCAGCTCTTCACGGACGAACTGCTCGGCAGTGCGGCCATTGCCTTCCTGCTTGAACTTGTTGGCCAGCTTGCCCAGGTCGACCGATGCGGCGCCCAGTTTCAGCTCGCTCATGGCCTTGAGCAGGGGGAATGTCTCGTGGACGGACAGTTCGGTTTCGTCGGTTTGGCGGTGGCGCGCAAAGCGGTGCGCCTTGAGGATCGAGATAACCGAACGGTTGATCAGGCTGCGGCCATAAATCGAGCTCACCACATTGTTATTGCGGTAGAGCTGACCGATAAGCGGGATCATCGCTTCAGCCAGGGCTTCACGATCAATCCACTCACCAAGACACTGGTCGGGCTTCTGAGTCACGGGAACCTTCCACATGTAGGGACAGAAAAAAGGGGCTACATTATGACGCCCCAACGCGGAACCGGCAATGAGTGCCTGACGCAGTGACGCAAGCCAGCGTTCATGCCCTTTCGAGCCTGACAGCCGGCACCGTCACCGGTACAATCGGTCTCTTTGCCGCAACGCTTGGAGTGCAATCTCCCGTGTCAGTTCTGCGCCTACCGCAAATGTCGGCCACGGCCGGCAAACAAACCTGGGGCAACCTGCCCGGTGCCGCCCTCAGCCTTGCCATCGCCGAAGCCGCCAGCAGCGCTGGCCGCTTCACCTTGCTGCTGACGGCCGACAGCCAGGCCGCCGACCGTCTGGAGCAGGAGCTGCGCTTCTTTGCCCCAGACCTGCCAGTGCTGCCGTTCCCCGATTGGGAAACCCTGCCCTACGACCTGTTCTCGCCGCACCAGGACATCATCTCCCAGCGCATCGCCAGCCTGTACCGCCTGCCGGAGCTGAGCCACGGCATCCTCGTGGTGCCGATCACCACCGCCCTGCACCGCCTGGCACCCACGCGTTTTCTGCTGGGCAGCAGCCTGGTGCTGGATGTGGGCCAGACGATCGACGTGGAACAGATGCGCCTGCGCCTGGAGGCCAGCGGCTACCGTTGTGTCGACACCGTCTACGAGCATGGCGAGTTCGCCGTGCGCGGCGCGCTGATCGACCTGTTCCCGATGGGCAGCAAACTGCCCTATCGCATCGACCTGTTCGATAACGAGATCGAAACGCTGCGCACCTTCGACCCCGAGACCCAGCGCTCGATCGACAAGGTGGATTCGGTGCGCCTGCTGCCGGCACGCGAATTCCCGATGCAGAAGGAAGAAGTGACCCGCTTCAAGGCACGCTTTCGCGAGCGCTTCGACGTCGACTTCCGCCGCAGTGCAATCTTCCAGGACCTGGCCAGCGGCATCATCCCCGCCGGTATCGAGTACTACCTGCCGCTGTTCTTCGAAGAAACCTCGACCCTGTTCGACTACCTGCCGACCGACACCCAGGTGTTCTCGCTACCCGGTGTGGAACAGGCCGCCGAGCACTTCTGGAACGACGTGCGCGGGCGCTATGAAGACCGCCGCGGCGACCTCAGCCGGCCGCTGTTGCCGCCGGCCGAGCTGTTCCTGCCGGTGGAAGATTGCTTCGCCCGGCTCAAGCAGTGGCCCCGGGTGGTGGTCAGCAGCGAAGCGCTGGAGCCTGGCGTGGGCCGCGAGCGCTTCCCGGCGCGCGCCCTGCCCAACCTGGCCATCGAGGCCAAGGCCAACCAGCCGCTGGCCGAGCTGGCCAACTTCCTCGACCAGTTCCCCGGCCGCGTGCTCTTCACCGCCGAATCAGCGGGCCGCCGGGAAGTGCTGCTGGAACTGCTCGAACGGCTGAAGCTGCGCCCGCATACCGTCGAAGGCTGGGACGATTTCATTACCGGTGCCGAGCGCCTGGCGATCACCATCGCCCCGCTGGACGACGGCCTGCTGCTGGACGATCCAGGGCTGGCCCTGATTGCCGAAAGCCCACTGTTCGGCCAGCGAGTGATGCAGCGCCGGCGCCGTGACAAGCGCGGCGAAACCGCCAACGACGCGGTCATCAAGAACCTCACCGAGCTGCGCGAAGGTGCGCCGGTGGTGCACATCGACCATGGCGTCGGGCGCTACCTGGGCCTGGCCACGCTGGAAATCGACGGCCAGGCCGCCGAATTCCTGACGCTGGAATACGCCGAGAACGCCAAGCTGTATGTGCCGGTGGCCAACCTGCACCTGATCGCCCGCTACACCGGCAGCGACGACGCCCTGGCTCCGTTGCACCGGCTGGGTTCGGAGGCCTGGCAGAAAGCCAAGCGCAAGGCCGCCGAACAGGTCCGCGACGTGGCCGCCGAACTGCTCGACATCTATGCCCGCCGCGCCGCGCGCAAGGGCTACGCGTTTGCCGACCCGTCCGCCGACTACGCCACTTTCAGCGCCGGCTTCCCGTTCGAGGAAACCCCGGACCAGCAGGCCGCCATCGAGGCCGTGCGCGCCGACATGCTGGCACCCAAGCCAATGGACCGCCTGGTCTGCGGCGACGTGGGCTTCGGCAAGACCGAAGTGGCCATGCGCGCGGCGTTCATCGCCGTGCACAGTGGCCGCCAGGTGGCCGTACTGGTGCCCACCACCCTGCTTGCCCAGCAGCATTACAACAGCTTCCGCGACCGCTTTGCCGACTGGCCCGTGACCGTGGAAGTGATGAGCCGCTTCAAATCGGCCAAGGAAGTGGCCGCCGCCGCCGCGGACCTTGCCGAAGGCAAGATCGACATTCTCATCGGCACCCACAAGCTGCTGCAGGACGACGTACGCTTCAAAGACCTGGGCCTGGCCATCATCGATGAAGAGCACCGCTTTGGCGTGCGCCAGAAAGAACAGCTGAAGGCGCTGCGCAGCGAGGTCGATATCCTCACCCTGACCGCCACGCCGATTCCGCGCACGCTGAACATGGCGGTGGCGGGCATGCGCGACCTGTCGATCATCGCCACGCCGCCAGCACGCCGCCTGTCGGTGCGCACCTTCGTCATGGAACAGAACAAGAGCACGGTCAAGGAGGCGCTGCTGCGCGAACTGTTGCGCGGTGGCCAGGTGTATTACCTGCACAACGATGTGAAAACCATCGAAAAATGCGCCGCCGACCTTGCCGAGCTGGTGCCCGAGGCACGCATCGGCATCGGCCACGGGCAAATGCGCGAACGCGAGCTGGAACAGGTGATGAGCGATTTCTACCACAAGCGTTTCAACGTGCTGGTGGCCTCGACCATTATCGAAACCGGTATCGACGTGCCCAGCGCCAACACGATCGTCATCGAGCGCGCCGACAAGTTCGGCCTGGCCCAGCTGCACCAGCTGCGTGGCCGGGTTGGCCGTAGTCACCACCAGGCCTACGCCTACCTGCTCACACCTACCCGTCAGAAGGTGAGCGCCGACGCCGAAAAGCGCCTGGAGGCGATCGCCAACACGCAAGACCTTGGCGCAGGCTTTGTGCTGGCCACCAACGACCTGGAAATCCGCGGTGCCGGCGAGCTGCTGGGCGAAGGCCAGAGCGGGCAGATCCAGGCAGTGGGCTTCACCCTGTACATGGAAATGCTCGAACGTGCGGTCAAGGCAATCCGAAAAGGTACCCAGCCGAACCTTGAGCAACCCCTGGGTGGCGGCCCGGAGATCAACCTGCGCCTGCCGGCACTGATCCCCGAGGACTACCTGCCTGACGTGCATGCGCGCCTGATCCTGTACAAACGCATTGCCTCGGCTGCCGACGAAGAAGGCCTCAAGGACTTGCAGGTCGAGATGATCGACCGCTTCGGCTTGCTGCCAGAGCCGACCAAGAACCTGATGCGCCTGACGTCACTCAAGCTGCACGCGGAAAAGCTCGGCATCAAGAAAGTCGATGCGGGGCCCAACGGTGGCAAGCTCGAGTTCGAAGCCGAAACACCGGTCGACCCACTGACCCTGATCAAGCTGATCCAGGGTCAACCCAAACGCTACAAGTTCGAAGGCGCCACCCAGTTCCGCTTCCTGGTACCGATGGAACGCCCCGACGAACGTTTCAATACCCTGGAGGCGCTGTTCGAGCGCCTGACCCCACAGCCTGCCTAAGGAAGACTCATGCGTGCCATCCGTTGCCTGACCCTGCTGCTGGCGCTGTTCGCCCCAGCCGCCTTCGCTGAAGGCTTGTATCAGGTAGAAATGATTCTGGTGCGGCAGAACAGCGTGCCCGCCTTCACCAGCCCGTTCGCCCCCGAAGACTGGAGCGCTGGCGCCCCACGCCTGGCGAAAGACGCCGAGCGCCGCCCAGCACTGGAAGATGAAGCCACCCGCCTGGAAGCCACCGCCGACTACACCGTGCTGATGCACAAGGCCTGGCAACAGCAGGTGGGCAACGCACCCAGCCGCATCGCCCTGGGCGAAGGCACCGAACAGTTCGGGCACTTCCCTATCGAAGGCAACCTGAGCATCGCTGAAGGCCGCTTCATCACCGTCGAGGCCAACTTCTGGGTCAACCAGCTGGATGGCAACGGCAACGTGCTGCAAAGCGAGCAGTTCAGGCAGAGCAACAGCAACGTCAAGGGCGGCCAGCTGACCTTTCTCGACGGCGGGCACCTGGCGGTGCTGCTGAAGGTGACCCCACCGGGTACACCGAAAATGCCGGTGATGGACCCGGAGATGATGGAGCAGTAAGCCCATGAAGGACGATGCCGCCGAAATGGTGAACGCCTATCCGAACTGGATTCAATCGTTCAGCAAAGCTGCCCTGCAGCGCGGTGAGCGCTATGCCGAGGAAGGCAGGGCCGAACTGGAAGGCATTCATGGGCCAACCATAACGGCCAGTTGCCAGGGGAGCGGCAACAACCACTACCGGCAACACATCAAGTTGCACGTAGCGGGCGGCCGGTGCCATGTGCGCGGTGACTGCGATTGCCCGGTACGGCAAAACTGCAAGCATTGCGCCGCTGTACTTTTCTGCGTCAGCGAGCGCTTTTCCAGCCGTAAGGACACGCAAGCCAACCCGGGCACCTTGTCCGCCGAACTGCAGCACTGGTTGAGCGGCCTGGAGCAGGCCCCACCCAAAGCCGACGCGACCGAAGACAAACGCGGGCGCATGGTGTGCTATCAGCTGCAGCTCACCGACGATGCGGGCTGCGCCCTGCTTGTGCGCAAGGGCACGCGAACGGAGGACGGCATCCGCTTCAGCCGCGTCCAGTCCCTTTACGATTTCCTCTACGAGCCACCGCGCTTCGTAACAGACGAAGACATCCGCATTCTGCGCCTGCTCTCGGCCCTGAATCAGGGCGGCGGCCAGGATCGCGGCTACCGACTGAAGGGCCATGAAGGTGGCGAGCTGTTCCAGCGCGCCCTCGAAACCGGGCGGATGTTCTTCGACACCGACCTCCCCCTGCTTCATGAAGGCCCGGTGCGCCACGCCGAGTTTCGCTGGGTACGCCTGGACAACGGAAATTACCGGGGGCGGTGGTACAGCGGCGAAGCGATGCTGCGCTGCGTCATCCCGCTGCTGCCGCTTTACTACCTGGACCTGCCGACCCGTGAAGTGGGCAAGGTCGAGCACAGCCTGGATCCCCACGTCGCCGTGCAGCTGACTATCGCACCCGATGTGCCGGAACACCTGGTCGTACCCCTGAGCCACAAGCTCAATGCCCTCAGCCACAAGGTGCCGACCCCGACGCAAGTGCAGGAGCAGTTGCTCGATAACATACAGCCAAAACCCCTTCTTGCTCTCGGCAGCCTTGAATACACCGCCTACATGCCGAAAACCGGTCGCATGCAACGGCAAATGCAACACCGCGCCGCATTGGCGTTCGATTATGACGGCTTGCAGGCCAGCGGCACCGACGAAAAGCCGCTGACCCGCCTGGCAGGCAGCACCAGCCAGCGCATTCGCCGACAGACTCAAGCCGAGCAGGCGCTGCGCAAGGTGCTGCGCGATTTCGGCTTCAAGCCCGCCACACGGCAGAGCAAGGCCCTACCCGACAGCGCCGGCGAAATGCACCAGTTGCCTGACGACGAAGCCTGGCTGCGTTTTGCCCGCGAAGGCCTGCCGCGCCTGCGCGAAGCCGGCTGGGACATCGATATTCACCGCGACTTCGCCTTCAACCTGCAGGAGGTGGACGACTGGTATGCGACCATCGACGAAGCGCCTGGCCATGAATGGTTCGACCTGGAACTCGGCATCGTGGTCGATGGCCAGCGCCACAGCCTGCTGCCGATCGTGTTGCACCTGCTGCGCAGCAGCCCAGAGCTGCTACGCCCTAGCGAACTGGCCCGGCGCAGCGATGATGAACATCTGCTGATCGACCTCAATCGCGGCCGTCTCGATGCCCCGGCTTTGCGCGTCGCCCTGCCCTACGGCCGCATCAAGGCAGTCATGGGTACCCTGGGCGAGCTCTACCTGCACGAGGACACGGCAGGCCCTTCCCTGCGCATGGAGCGCGCCGACGCCGCGCGCCTGAACGAAATCGAAGGCCTGCCCCTGCACTGGGAAGGTGGCGAGCACGTACGCGATCTGGGCCGGCGCCTGCGCGATGCCCGGGACCTGCAGGTAGAACCACCCACAGGGCTGCAGGCCAGCTTGCGCCCCTATCAGCAGCAAGGCTTGAACTGGCTGCAGGCCCTGCGCGAGATGGGTACCGGCGGTATCCTCGGCGACGACATGGGCCTGGGCAAGACCCTGCAGGCCTTGGCCCATCTGCTGCTGGAGAAACAGTCCGGACGCCTGAGTGCACCGGCCCTGGCAGTCATGCCGACCAGCCTCATACCCAACTGGCTGGACGAAGCCCAGCGCTTCGCCCCCGACCTGCGCGTCCTGGCACTGCATGGGCCGGGGCGCAGCAAGTACTTCACCAAACTCCATGAGTACGATCTGGTCCTGACCACTTACGCCTTGATGCCACGCGACCTGGAACAGCTGCGCCCCCAGGCCTGGCACATGCTGATACTGGACGAGGCGCAAAACATCAAGAGCAGCAGCAGCAAGGCTGCCCTCGCCGTCTGCGAGCTACAGGCCGGGCAGCGCCTGTGCCTGACCGGCACGCCAATGGAAAACAACCTGGGCGAACTGTGGTCGATCTTCCACTTCCTGATGCCCGGCTGGCTGGGCGACCTGAAGCGCTTCAACCAGGATTACCGCAACCCGATCGAGCGCCACGGTGACAGCGAGCGCATGGCCCACCTGGCCAGCCGCATCCGGCCGTTCCTGCTGCGCCGCACCAAGGAGCAGGTGGCCACAGAACTGCCGGCCAAGACCGAGATGGTGCACTGGGTCGAGCTCAGTGATGCCCAGCGCGATACGTACGAAGCCGTGCGAGTGGCCATGGACCAGAAAGTCCGCGACGAAATCGCCCGCAATGGCGCCGCACGCAGCCAGATCGTGATCCTCGATGCGCTGCTCAAGCTGCGCCAGGTGTGCTGTGACCTGCGCCTGGTCAAGGGGGTAGAAAGCAAAGGCAACCAGGCCGACAAGGGCAAGCTGGGTGCGCTGCTGGAGATGCTCGAAGAACTGCTCAGCGAAGGGCGCCGGGTGTTGTTGTTCTCACAGTTCACCTCGATGCTGGCGTTGATCGAGCAGGAGCTCGAGAAGCGCAAAATCCGCTACAGCTTGCTGACCGGTGACACTCGTGACCGTCGCACGCCAGTGCAGCAGTTCCAGCAAGGTGAAAGCGAAGTGTTCCTGATCAGCCTCAAGGCAGGGGGCGTAGGCTTGAACCTGACGGCGGCGGACACCGTGATCCACTTCGACCCCTGGTGGAACCCGGCCAGCGAAAACCAAGCTACCGACCGTGCCTACCGCATCGGCCAGGACAAGCCGGTGTTCGTGTTCAAGCTGATTACCCGGGGTACGGTGGAAGAGAAGATCCAGTTGTTGCAGCAGGAAAAGGCTGCATTGGCGGCCAGCCTGCTGGACGGCGGGCAGGCTGGGCAATGGCGGCTTGGCGATGAAGAAATCGAGGCCCTGTTTGCGCCATTGCCTGGAAAGCGCGGGCGGTAGACCAAAAGCGGATACAGCCTGTGCGGGCCTCTTCGCGGGCAAGCCCGCGCCTACACACGCATCGGTGATTCGGCACAGGCCGTCGTAGGAGCGGGTTTACCCGCGAAGAGGCCGGACCTGCTGGCCAATTACCACCCGCCGTTCACCGTTGCCGCCGCCACCAAATTCGCGGGTAAACCCGCGCCTACAGGCACGCATCGGTGGTTCGGCACAGGTCGCCGTAGGAGCGGGTTTACCCGCGAAGAGGCCGGACCTGCTGGCCAATTACAACCCGCCGTTCACCGTTGCCGCCGCCACCAAATTCGCGGGTAAACCCGCGCCTACAAGCATGAGATGCGGTACCTGTGAGCGCGAACAGGCCAGCGCAGTCAATCGACCAGCTGAGCTTCCCTCAACGCCCCCAACGCCTCCAGCCAGCGCGGCTGCTGGCGATAATCGGTCCGCGCAAACCCTTGCCCACGCATCCGGGCAATCCGCGGCGATGGCTTGACCTTCATGCGCTGCGCCGCACTCAGCGCCAGCTCCGCCGCCGCCCGGTCATTGCACACCAGGCCCATATCACAACCGGCGCTCAGCGCCGCCTCGATACGGCTGGCCGCGTCGCCAACCACATGCGCACCAGCCATCGACAGGTCATCACTGAAAATCACCCCATCAAAGCCCAGCTCGCCACGCAGGATGTCCTGCAACCAACGCCGCGAGAAGCCAGCGGGCTGGTTGTCAACCTGCGGGTAGATGACATGCGCCGGCATCACTGCCGCCAGTTGCCCACTCAGGCGGGTAAACGGCACCAGGTCGGCCTGGCGCAGTTGTTCCAGGCTGCGCTCATCGGTGGGGATGGCCACATGCGAATCGGCTTCGGCCCAGCCATGCCCTGGGAAATGCTTGCCACACGCGGCCATACCTGCCGCATTCATGCCACGGATGAACGCGCCGGCCAGTCGCGTTGCACGCAGCGGGTCACCCTCGAAGGCGCGGCTGCCCACCACGGCGCTACGCTGGTGGTCCAGGTCGAGCACCGGAGCAAAGCTGAGGTCCAGGCCAACCGCCAGTACCTCGGTCGCCATCAGCCAGCCGCACTGCTCAGCCAGGTACTCGGCATTGTCGTTATCGGCCAGCGCACGCATGGCCGGCAGGCGCACAAAGCCCTGGCGCAGACGCTGTACGCGACCACCTTCCTGGTCCACTGCCAGGATCAGTTCGGGGCGAATGGCGCGGATGGACGCGCACAGTTCGCGCACCTGGCGCGGGCTATCGATATTACGGGCGAAGATGATCAGGCCAGCCACTTCCGGCTGGCGAAGCAGTTGACGGTCTTCGGCGGTCAGCCATTTACCGGCGATATCCACCATCAGGGAGCCTTGCAGGCTGACAGTCATGGGTAATCCTTCATTGAAGACAGAGAGAAGCCCACCGGGGGGCAGCAGACACCGGCAGACACGCGCTGTTGGCCACCGGCGAAGCCATAAAGGCGCTGGTCAGCAAGGGAAATGTGAAGTAGATCGAGATAGGGCATGGGCGCTAGCTTAGCGGAAGCGCCCCGCCACGCCCAGCCTTCAGGCCTTGGCTGTAGCCGAACTGGTCTTGGTTCGCGGACGCAGCTGCGCAGTGGCCATCGCCTCGTCGGTTACACCGCTGTCAGCGCGCATGCCTGCCGCCAGGAACGGCACCATCAGGCGCATCACCTGCTCGATCGAGGTATTGATGCCGAAGTCAGTCTCGGCAATCGCCCGCAAGGCCTTGATACCGGACATGCTGAAGGCCGCGGCACCCAGCATGAAGTGCACACGCCAGAACAGTTCCAGTGGCGGAATGCGTGGCGCAGCCTCGTTCACCAGCAGCATGTAGCGGCGGAACACCTTGCCGTACATGTCTTCCAGATAGCGCCGCAGGTGACCCTGGCTCTGGCTGAACGCCAGACCCAGCAGGCGCATGAAGATCGACAGGTCGTTGTTGCTACGCGGCTGCACGGCCAGCGCCTGCTCCACGAGCATTTCCAGCAGTTCTTCAAGGCTGGGCTTTTGCTCCGGCTTGGCCTGGCGGCGCTCCAGCTCACGCTCGAGACTGGCGCAGAATGGGCCGAGGAAACGGGAAAAAACAGCCTGGATCAGCGCCTTCTTGGAGCCGAAATGATAGTTGACTGCCGCCAGGTTGACCCCGGCCTTGCTGGTAATCAGCCGCAACGAGGTTTCGGCGAACCCCCTTTCCGCGAACAGCTGCTCGGCAGCATCGAGAATGCGTTCAACGGTTTCCGATTGGGCCATGACTACTCCGACTACTCCGTCAGACAAACAGGTGTTTGAAACATACGTTTCAGCCCTGCTTCTGTCAAGGCTCGGTGACTGGGCGGTCGCCATTTAAAAGCGCCAGCCGGCCCACTGCAAGCGCCACCTCTTCTGTTTATTGCGGCTTTTGGCTTGCAGCGCACTCAGTACTGTATATAATCCCAGTCACTGTACAAAAAGACAGAGCGCTTACCATGTTGAAACTGACGCCACGCCAAGCCGAAATTCTCGCGTTCATCAAGCGCTGCCTGGAAGACAACGGCTTCCCGCCTACCCGCGCCGAGATTGCTCAGGAGCTGGGCTTCAAGTCGCCCAATGCCGCCGAGGAGCACCTCAAGGCCCTTGCCCGCAAGGGCGCGATCGAAATGACGCCGGGCGCTTCCCGCGGCATCCGCATCCCTGGCCTGGAAGCCAAGGCCGAAGAAACCGGCCTGCCCATCATCGGCCGGGTCGCTGCCGGTGCGCCGATTCTTGCCGAACAGCACATCGAGCAATCCTGCAACATCAACCCTGCCTTCTTCCACCCCCAAGCCGACTATTTGCTGCGCGTACACGGCATGAGCATGAAGGACGTCGGCATCTTCGACGGTGACCTGCTGGCGGTGCACACCTGCCGTGAAGCCCGTAACGGCCAGATCGTGGTAGCGCGTATCGGCGACGAAGTGACCGTCAAGCGCTTCAAGCGCGAAGGCAGCAAAGTCTGGCTGCTTGCCGAAAACCCCGAATTCGCCCCCATCGAAGTCGACCTGAAAGAACAGGAGCTGGTGATCGAGGGCTTGAGCGTCGGCGTCATTCGCCGCTGATCCAGGAGGCGTCATGCAGCAGTTCATTCACGCACCCGAGCAAGCCCAGTTGCCCCTGTTCGAAGCATTCCTCGCTCAGCCCGTGCTGCCTGGTTTGAAAGCCAGGGAACCGGCGCGCAAGAGCAGTCAGCCCGAGCTGTTCAGCGAACTGTCGCTGCGCGGTGCCCCTGGCCACTGCCAAAGCCTGCTGGCACCCGTGCTGCGCGAACTGAGCGAAGAGGACGAGGCCCGCTGGCTGACCTTGATCGCCCCACCGCCAAGCCTGACACAGGCCTGGCTGCGCGATGCCGGGCTCAACCGTGAACGTATTCTGCTGCTGCAACCCCGCAGCAATCAAAGCGCGCTGCAGCTGGCCTGTGAGGCTTTGCGCCTGGGCCTTAGCCACACCGTGGTGAGCTGGCTGGGCAACGTCAATGCCACTGCACGCCAGCAACTGCTACGTGCAGCCAGCGCCGGAAACGCACAAAGCCTGAACATCCGCCTCGGCTGATGTTCAGGCTTTGCCTGTCACTTCAAATAGCCTGATACGCTGCTGCACACTCAGTGCAGCACACGCGGCCCTTCATCACGCTCGAGCTCGCCATCCATCAGGCGACCGGCCATCTGCACGCCCACACTGAGCATGGCCTTGGCCACTTCCACATGCTGACCCTGCAGGAACACCTTGGCGTCTTCCGAGAAATCCAGGGTTACCAGAGAGCCCTCATCCTCGGCGCGACGAAGTTCGATGCGGCCATCAGGCAACTCGACAATTTCCAGAAAAGACGTAGACATAAATGGCAGTTCTCCGCGAAAGGCGATTATTGTACCAGCCGTTGCGGCTATCAGCACTCACTCAACGCGTCACGGAAACGTCTCACCAAACTTTTAAGGTCATTGCGCCAGCTTTCCAGCTCGGCACGCGACAGCGCTGGATGCTCAGGCTCATCAAGATTGACAGCTTGAATCAGGGGTTGGGTAACGTCGGTTTTCGGCGCTTTTCTGGCGACCGGTGGTCGGAACAAATCGGCATAAGCACCGAGCATTTGCGCCAGCCAGGTTTCCCGCTGGCGGGCCAGTTCCAGCAACTCGGCCACTTCCGGGATGGCGATACCGTTCAGGGCATCGTCGGCCAGGGCTTGCTCCACCGTTGCGACGACCGGCAGGCGATAGAAGCCCCCGATTTCATGGCACAGCCCCAACAGAGCGCCATACAGGTGGAACAGCGCCGACTCGCGCTCAGCCTGAACCAGGCCTTGGGCATTCATGGCCTGGCTTTGTTCAGCCTTGGCCATGGACTCGAGGGCGAGGCCGGCGAAGAACAGTTTCTGGTTGGTGCGGGTGTAGAGTTCCTGGGCCACTTCAGTGCCCTCCCATAAGGCTACAAGGCGGATATCTGCATCATAAATGATTGGGGCCGCTTTGCGCCCCTTCGCGGGCTTGCCTGCTCTCACCAGTACAGCGCCACATTCAAGGGCGGCGCGATACCTGTGGGAGCGGGCAGGCCCGCGAAGGGCCGCAAAGCGGCCCCACATTACAGCACCGATGGATCAGCGCTTGTCTTCAACCTTCCAGGCATTGCCGTCGTAAAACGCCTTCCAGCCGGTCGGCTTGCCATCGACCTCGGACTGCACGTACTGCTCCTTGGTCTTGCGGCTGTAGCGAATCACCGCCGGGCGGCCATCCGGGTCTTTCTGCGGCGCATCGCACAGGAAGTGGTACTTCGGGTCGATCTCATGCTTGTGCGGCACGATCTCCAGCACCAGCGGCGCACGGGTTTCGCGGTTCTTGGGGAACTGGCTGGCAGCCAGGAACAACCCAGAAGCACCGTCGCGCAGCACGTAGGTATCGTCGACCTTCTCGCACTTGAGCTCCGGCATGTCCACCTTGTCCATCTTCGGTGGCGCCGCCTCGCCGCTCTTGAGCAGCTTGCGGGTGTTCTTGCATGCCGGGTTGGTGCAGCCGAAGAACTTGCCGAAACGGCCGGTCTTCAATTGCATCTCGCTACCGCACTTGTCGCACTCCAGGCTCGGCCCTTCGTAACCCTTGATGCGGTAGTTGCCTTCCTCGATCTCGTAACCGACACAATCCGGGTTGTTACCGCAGATGTGCAGTTTGTGTTTCTCGTCCAGCAGGTAGGCGTCCATCGCGGTGGCGCAGATCGGGCAACGGTGCTTGCCCAGCAGTACGCGCGACTCCGACTCGCCCTCGTCGTCAGCGGCAATCTCGTCGCCCGGCACCAGGTTGACGGTAGCCTTGCAGCGCTCTTTCGGCGGCAGGCTGTAGCCAGAGCAGCCCAGGAACACACCCGTAGAAGCGGTGCGAATCATCATCGGCCGACCACATTCCTTGCATGGAATGTTGGTCATGGTCGGCTGGTTGGCGCGCATGCCGTCTTCGCTGGACTCGGCAGTCTGCAGCTTTTTGCTGAAATCGCCGTAGAACTCGTCGAGCACGTTCTTCCAGTCACGCTCGCCCTGGGCCACGTCGTCGAGGTTCTCTTCCATGTCGGCGGTAAAGCCGTAGTCCATCAGGTTGGAGAAGCTCTCCGACAAGCGCTCGGTGACGATGTCGCCCATCTTCTCGGAGTAGAAGCGGCGGTTGTGCAGCGTCACATAGCCACGGTCCTGGATGGTGGAAATGATCGCCGCGTAGGTCGATGGGCGGCCAATGCCGCGCTTTTCCATTTCCTTGACCAGGCTGGCTTCGGTAAAGCGTGCAGGCGGCTTGGTAAAGTGCTGGCTCGGGTCGATCTGGATCAGTTTCAGCGCTTCACCCTGAACCATCTCTGGCAGCACGTCGTCTTCGCCCGGCTTGCTCTGCTGTGGCAGCACACGGGTGTAGCCGTCGAACTTGAGGATGCGGCCCTTGGCACGCAGCTCGAAATCGCCGGCAGCGACGGTAACACTGGTGGACAGGTACTGCGCTGGCGGCATCTGGCACGCCAGGAACTGGCGCCAGATCAGCTCGTACAGGCGCTCGGCGTCACGCTCCATGCCGCTGAGCTTGGTCGGGTGGGTATTCACGTCAGAAGGCCGAATCGCTTCGTGCGCCTCCTGGGCGCCCTCCTTGCTGCCGTAAACCAGTGGCGCCTCCGGCAGGTACTGCTTGCCGAACTCCCGCTCGATGTAGCTGCGTGCCATATCCAGGGCGTCAGCCGACAGGTTGGTCGAGTCGGTACGCATGTAGGTGATGTAACCCGCTTCGTACAAGCGCTGGGCCATCATCATGGTTTTCTTCACACCGAAGCCCAGGCGGTTACTGGCCGCTTGCTGCAAGGTGGACGTAATGAACGGTGCCGATGGCTTGCTGCTGGTCGGGCGGTCTTCGCGCTTGACCACGCTGTAACTGGAAGCCTTGAGCTTTTCCAGTGCAGCCATGGCCTGAGCTTCGTTCAGCGGCTTGAAGGCCTCGCCCTTCTCGCGCGCCACCTCGAAACGCACCTTGGCGTTCTTGGCGGTGCCGAGGTCGGCGTGGATCTCCCAATACTCTTCCGGGATGAACGCGCGGATCTCACGCTCTCGCTCAACCACCAGCTTCACCGCTACCGACTGCACACGGCCAGCGGACAGGCCACGGGCAATCTTGGCCCACAGCAGCGGCGAAACCATGTAACCGACCACGCGGTCGAGGAAACGCCGCGCCTGCTGGGCGTTGACCCGGTCGATGTCCAGCTCGCCTGGCTGCGAGAACGCTTCCTGAATGGCCTTCTTGGTAATTTCGTTGAACACCACGCGCTTGTAGCGGGTGTCGTCACCCCCGATGGCCTCGCGCAGGTGCCAGGCAATGGCTTCCCCTTCGCGGTCCAAGTCGGTTGCGAGATAGATGGTGTCGGCATCCTTGGCCAGGCGGCGCAGCTCTTCGATCACCTTTTCCTTGCCAGGCAGGATCTCGTACTTGGCCTTCCAGCCATGGTCGGGGTCGACGCCCATGCGTGCCACCAGCTGGCGGCGGGCCTTCTCTTTCGGCGAAAGCGCCGGAGCCTCACCCGCAGCCTTGCCACGCTTGGCGGCCGGCTCTTTGCTCGCGCTGGCCGAACCGCTGGTGGGGAGGTCTCGGATATGGCCGATACTCGACTTCACCACGTACTGGTTGCCCAGGTACTTGTTGATGGTCTTGGCCTTGGCCGGGGATTCCACAATGACCAGCGATTTGCCCATGGATCGGAGTATTCCTGAATCTGAAGATAAAAAACGCGCCAAGTGCCAGACGCGGCACCGCTATATATAGTGGCAAAAGTGTGAGGTCAAGCTCGGACGATCACGCGTGCGACTTGCCCAGCAACCCGGGCAGCCCCTCTTCGGCCTTGACCAAAGCAAAGCGTGGCACCTGCTCGCCGTCAAATTCGACGGACTCCTGGAACATCGAAAGGGGACGTACCCAGAAGCTGTAATCACCATACAGGCATTGGTAGAACACCATCCACTCTTCGGTTTCGGAGTGCCGCGCAACACTGAAGACACGGTACTCAGGCCCTTTGTAATGCCGGTATACGCCTGGTTGTATCTGCATGTTGCACACCTCCTGAAGAAAACCTGAAAAAACAAAACCGGGGCACTAGGCCCCGGCTGCTGTCCCGCTACGCGATCAGACGCGTTCGAAGACAGTGGTGATACCTTGGCCCAGGCCGACGCACATGGTCGCAACACCCAGCGTACCGCCATTTTGCTTCATGACGTTGAGCAGGGTGCCGGAAATCCGCGCCCCGGAGCAACCGAACGGATGGCCCAAAGCAATGGCGCCGCCGTGCAGGTTAACCTTCTCATCCATCTTGTCGAGCACTTTCAAGTCTTTCAGCACGGGCAGGGCCTGTGCAGCGAAGGCTTCGTTGAGCTCGATGAAGTCGATATCGGCCATGGTCAGGCCGGCACGCTTGAGGGCTTTCTGGGTCGATGGCACCGGGCCGTAGCCCATGATTGCGGGGTCGACACCGGCCACTGCCATCGAACGGATCACCGCCAATGGCTGGATACCGAGGTCCATGGCACGCTGACCGGACATGACGATCATGCACGAGGCGCCGTCGGTGATCTGCGACGAGGTACCGGCCGTGACCGTACCGCCTTTCGGGTTGAACGCAGGCTTCAGCGATGCCAGGCCTTCGAGGGTGGTTTCCGGGCGAATGGTTTCGTCGAAATCGAACACCTTCAGGAAGCCGTTCTCGTCGTAGCCCTGCATCGGGATGATCTCGTCCTTGAACTTGCCCTCGACCGTGGCCTTGTGGGCCAGCTGGTGCGAACGCAAGCCGAACAGGTCCTGCTGCTCACGGGTGATGCCGTGCATCTTGCCGAGCATTTCTGCAGTCAGGCCCATCATCCCGGAAGCCTTGGCGGCATGCAAGGACAGGTGCGGGTTGGGGTCGACGCCGTGCATCATGCTGACGTGGCCCATGTGCTCCACGCCACCGACCACGAACACATCACCGTTACCGGTCATGATCGCCTGGGCGGCCGTGTGCAGCGCGCTCATGGACGAGCCGCACAGGCGGCTGACGGTCTGCGCCGCGGAAGTGTGCGGGATCTGGGTCATCAGCGAGGCCATGCGGGCGATGTTCCAGCCCTGCTCCAGGGTCTGGTTGACGCAGCCCCAGATCACGTCCTCGACTTCTTTCGGGTCAACCTTGCCGTTGCGTTCCAGCAGCTTGCTGATCAGGTGCGCCGACATGTCTTCGGCGCGGGTGTTGCGGTGCATGCCACCCTTGGAGCGGCCCATTGGCGTGCGACCGAAGTCGACAATCACCACGTCTCTTGGATTCAGGCTCATATCAAATCTCTCGCTCTAGCTCGTTGACCGCTCAGTTGAAGAAGCGCTGGCCGTTCTTGGCCATTTCACGCAGCTTGGCGGTCGGGTGGTACAGCGGCCCCAGGTCGGCATACTGATCGGCCAGGGCGACGAATTCGGCCACACCGATCGAGTCGATGTAACGCAGCGCACCACCGCGGAAGGGAGGGAAACCAATGCCGTAGACCAGGCCCATGTCGGCTTCGGCAGCGGTTTCGACGATGCCGTCTTCCAGGCAACGCACGGTCTCCAGGCACAGCGGGACCATCATCCAGTTGATGATGTCTTCGTCAGTGACTTCACGCTGCTCGAACACGATCGGTTTGAGCACGTCGAGCACGGTGGCATCGAAGACCTTCTTCGGTTTGCCGCGCTTGTCGGTTTCGTAGGCGTAAAAGCCCTTGCCGTTCTTCTGGCCCAGGCGGTTGGACTCGTACAACGCGTCGACTGCCGAGCGGCGCTCGTCCTTCATGCGATCCGGGAAGCCTTCGGCCATGACGTCACGGCCGTGGTGGCCGGTGTCGATGCCGACCACGTCCATCAAGTAGGCTGGCCCCATCGGCCAGCCGAACTTCTCCATGACCTTGTCGATGCGCACAAAGTCGACACCGGCGCTGACCAGCTTGGCAAAACCGCCAAAGTACGGGAACAGCACGCGGTTGACCAAAAAGCCCGGGCAGTCGTTGACCACAATCGGGTTCTTGCCCATTTTCTTGGCGTAGGCCACGGTGGTGGCGACCGCCACGTCACTGGACTTCTCACCACGGATCACTTCCACCAGCGGCATCATGTGCACCGGGTTGAAGAAGTGCATGCCGACGAAGTTTTCCGGGCGCTTGAGCGCCTTGGCCAGCAGGTTGATAGAGATGGTAGAGGTGTTGGAAGCGAGGATCGCATCGTCCTTCACCTGGCCTTCCACTTCTGCCAGTACCGCTTGCTTGACCTTCGGGTTCTCGACCACTGCCTCGACGACGATGTCGACATTGGCAAAATCGCCATAGGACAGGGTCGGTCGAATGGCGTTGAGGGCCTCGGCCATCTTGGCCGGGGTCAGGCGGCCCTTCTCGACGCGGTTGCCAAGCAGCTTGGAGGCCTCGTTCAGACCCAGCTGAATGGCTTCCTCGCGGATGTCCTTCATCAGGATCGGCGTACCTTTGACCGCCGATTGGTAGGCGATACCGCCGCCCATGATGCCGGCGCCGAGCACGGCGGCCTGCTTCACGTCGTGGGCGATCTCGTCATGCGCCTTGGCCTTGCGCTTGAGTTCCTGATCGTTGAGGAACAAGCCGATCAGGCTCTCGGCGACCGAGGTCTTGGCCAGCTTGGCAAAGCCTGCGGCTTCGACTTCCAGGGCCTTGTCGCGACCGAAGTTGGCGGCTTTCTGGATGCTCTTGATCGCTTCTACCGGGGCCGGGTAGTTCGGGCCGGCCTGGCCAGCGACGAAGCCCTTGGCAGTCTCGAAGGCCATCATCTGCTCGATGGCATTGAGCTTGAGCTTTTCCAGCTTCGGCTGGCGCTTGGCCTTGTAGTCCAGCTCGCCACTGATGGCACGCTTGATCAGGTCGAGGGCACCGGCCAGCAGCAGCTCAGGGGCGACCACGGCGTCGACGGCCCCCACTTTCAGGGCGTCTTCGGCACGGTTTTCCTTGCCGGCGGCGATCCACTCGATGGCGTTGTCCGAGCCGATCAGGCGCGGCAGGCGCACGGTACCGCCAAAGCCCGGGTAGATACCCAGCTTGACTTCCGGCAGGCCGATCCTGGCGCTGGTGGACATGACCCGGTAGTCGGCCGCCAGGCACATTTCCAGGCCGCCGCCCAGCGCGATGCCGTTGATGGCGGCAACGGTCGGCACTTCGAGGTCTTCAAAGGCGTTGAAGATGCGATTGGCTTCCAGGTTGCCAGCGACCAGTTCGGCCTCAGGCAGCTTGAAGTTGTCGACGAACTCGGTGATGTCGGCGCCGACGATGAACACGTCCTTGCCACTGCTGACGATCACGCCTTTGACCGAGGCATCGGCCTGGATGGCATCGACGGCCTGGCGCAGCTCGTTCAGGGTAAGGCGGTTGAACTTGTTGACGGACTCACCCTTGAGGTCGAACTTGAGCTCGACGATGCCACTTTCAAGAGCCTTAACCGTGATGGCTTTACCTTCGTAAATCATCAACTGATCTCCACGATATGGAAGCTGAACTGTACACGCCGATCGCTGCAGCAGAAGCAGGCCTAAGCTGCCTTGCCCCAGGCACACCCGTCAGCGCGCTAGTCGGAAGTATGGCTTGGCGTCATGACATACAAACGCTCAATTCATACGCCCGTTTGATTTGGGTGTGCACACATTCTCCGAAAAGATGGGCGTTGTCAAATGCTCACGAGCACGGCGAAAACGCGACTTTCCAGTCATTTTCTATCGTCCGGGTACAAAACATGATGACAGTGATCGCCGGTCATTCATGTCAGCGATTGACCACAAGCATTGGCTGACTGCTTTGCGCTTGCGCGGCGAGCCAGGGCGACTACACTGGCACTTGCTTGAATGAATAACCCGGCCTGCCTGGCCTTTTCTGCGCAGCAGAACGCAAAGCGGCGACTTGGCACCCCACCCCTTCAGGGTTATGCCGAGCCGCCGCTTTGTCGTTACAGAACAGATTGACCCGCCTGGATGCCCCCGTAGGAGCGGGTTTACCCGCGAAGCAGGCACCGCGGAGTTTGGCACCGGCTCTGCCAGTGTTCGCAGATGAATCCGCGCCTACAGGGGTCGCGCATGGGCGGCGCTCAAGCCAAGGTTTCGAGGGCGTAGGCAACATCCTGCAACACAGCAGTATCGCCACGTTCGGTCCAGTAAAGGGCAATCATCCGCGCATCGGCCTCGACCTTGTATACACTCGCCGGCAAGCGCGACAAGGCGCCCATGAAGCGTGGGTCTTCGCAGGGCTCGCGCCACTGGTTCCACCACACCCCGGGGCTGACCTGCCAGAAGCTGAAGCTGTCCTCATGCCCACGGCGCCGGGCTCTGTGATACTGCGGGCAAGGGCTTGGCGGCTCCTTTTCCAGCCAGTGCGGCCACTGCTGCGGCGCCAGTTGCATGGCCAACCCCATGCGCCGCGCCTCCAGGCGCAACTTCATCTGCTCGCTCTGCTTGCGCGAGCTGCGCAGCCAGGAAAGCGGACTGAGAATCAGCGCAAGGATTGACACCACCAGCAATACCATCATATCAGTAGTTCCCATAAAGCGTTGCAAATGAGCTGGTTAGCCATTTTTCACGGTAGACCCGCCCTAAAGCGACCATACTTCTTCTATCGCGATTGTCAGGAGTACCGCTCATGCAATACGAACATTTGTTGGTCGCCGTCGACCTGACCGAAGAATGCGACCCGGTGATCAAGCGCGCCATGGCGCTGGCAGAGCCTTCGAATGCCAAGGTATCCCTGGTGCACATCGTCGAGCCGATGGCCATGGCCTTCGGCGGTGACGTACCGATGGACCTGTCGCAGCTGCAACAGCAGCAGTTCGACCAGGCCAAGGAGCGCATGGACCGCCTGTTCAACAAATACCCGGGAATCAACCGCGGCGACTCGCACCTGACCTACGGCCAGCCTCGCCAGGAAATCCACCAGTTGGCCAAGGACCAGCAGTGCGATCTGATCGTTGTCGGCAGCCATGGCCGTCACGGCCTGGCATTGCTGCTGGGCTCCACGGCCAACGATGTGCTGCACGGTGCGCCGTGTGACGTGCTGGCGGTACGCTTGCTGAAGAAGGATTGACTGGACCTGAACCCGCCTCTTCGCGGGCCAGCCCGCGCCTGCAAGGGTATGGCAATCCCTGCAGGTGCGGCTTTACCCGCGAAGAGGCCGGAACGGGCTAACGCCAATCAGCCTTCCAGCTCAGCCCAGCGCTCCACCAAGACATCCAGCTCGCCCTGCAGCTTCTCGATCCGTGCCAGCACCGCCGAAGTTTCTGCAATCGGCCGCTGATAGAAGCCCGCCGCATTCACTTCTTCCTGGGCTTCAGCCATACGTTGCTCCAGCTCATCGATCTGCCCCGGCAGCATCTCCAGCTCACGCTGCAGCTTGTAGCTCAGCTTCTTCTTCGAAGCGTCTTCCACCACCGGCGCCGCAACAGGCTCAGGCTTGGCCTCGACCTTCTCCACCACCGCGCTGTTGAGCGCAGACTTACCGCCTTTGCTCTCGGTCACACCCAGCAGCTTCGGCGAGCCGCCCTGGCGAATCCAGTCCTCGTAACCGCCCACATACTCACGCACCTTGCCCTCGCCTTCGAACACCAGGGTGCTGGTCACGACGTTGTCGAGGAAGGCCCGGTCGTGGCTGACCATCAGCACGGTGCCCTTGTAGTTGGACAGCACCTCTTCCAGCAGCTCGAGGGTTTCCACGTCCAGGTCGTTGGTCGGTTCGTCAAGCACCAGCAGGTTGGCCGGCTTGCTGAACAGCTTGGCCAGCAGCAACCGTGCACGCTCACCACCCGACAACGCCTTGACCGGCGTACGCGCGCGCTGGGGGCTGAACAGGAAGTCGCCCAGGTAGCTCAGCACGTGGCGGTTCTGGCCATCGATCTCGATGAAATCACGGCCTTCAGCCAGGTTGTCGATTACGGTCTTTTCCAGGTCGAGCTGGTGGCGCATCTGGTCGAAATAGGCCACCTCAAGCTTGGTGCCGCGCTCCACTTTACCCGCAGTGGGCTCAAGGTCGCCCAGCATCATCTTGAGCAACGTGGTCTTGCCAGTGCCGTTTGCGCCCAGCAGACCGATGCGATCCTGCCGCTGCAGGACCATGGAAAAGTCCTTGACCAGCAGGGGGCCGTCCGCGTGATGGAAGCTGACATTCTCCAGCACCATCACCTGCTTGCCGGATTTGTCCGCGGCTTCGATCTGGATGTTGGCCTTGCCCTGTCGTTCACGGCGCTCGCCACGCTCCACACGCAGGGCCTTCAGTGCACGCACGCGGCCTTCGTTGCGGGTACGGCGGGCCTTGATACCCTGGCGGATCCACACTTCTTCCTGGGCCAGGCGCTTGTCGAACAGCGCGTTGGCGGTTTCTTCGGCGGCCAGTGCGGCCTCCTTGTGCACCAGGAAGCTGGCGTAGTCACCGTTCCAGTCGATCAGGCCGCCGCGGTCCAGTTCGAGGATACGGGTGGCCAGGTTCTGCAGGAACGAACGGTCGTGGGTGATGAACAATACCGCGCCGTTGAAGCCACGCAGGGCCTCTTCGAGCCAGGCGATGGCACCGATGTCCAGGTGGTTGGTCGGTTCGTCGAGCAGCAGCAGGTCGGGCTCGGACACCAGCGCCTGGGCCAGCAGTACGCGGCGGCGCCAGCCACCGGAAAGCTCGGCCAGGGTCTTGTCGGCCGGCAGCTGCAGGCGGCTGAGTGTGCTTTCCACCACCTGCTGCAGGCGCCAGCCGTCGCGGGCCTCCAGCTCGTGCTGGACGTGCATGAGTTTTTCCAGGTCTTCATCGCCCTGGATGTTCATGCTCAGGTGGTGGAACTGCGCCAGCAATTCGCCCACGCCGTCCAGACCAGCGGCTACCACGTCGAACACCGTGCGCTCGTCGGCCACCGGCAGCTCCTGTGGCAACTCACCGATCTTCAGGCCAGGGGCACGCCAGATTTCACCGTCGTCGCCCTTCTGCTCGCCCTTGACCAGGCGCAGCATGCTCGACTTGCCGGTGCCGTTGCGGCCGATGATGCACACCCGCTCGCCACGAGCGATCTGCCAGGACACTTTGTCCAGCAGCGGCATGGCGCCGAATGCGAGGGACACATCGCTGAATTTGAGCAGGGTCATGTTCGTCTCCATAAATCGGGCGCGCATTCTACCTGACTTGGCCCCCGACGGCATCCGCCAGGCCAACCGGCGAGCACCTGGCGACATCTGGTCGAACTTAATTTCCCGATACAAGCACAGTGCTTTCACCCACCGCCGGCAAACAGCTAAGCTAAGGCAATAGCTTTCAACAGTGCTGGCTCCGCCGACACTCCCCATGGTTCAACTGCCCGGACGTATCATGCGCAGCCGCCTGTTACACATCGCATCCTGCCTGCTGCTTACCGCTGCCACCTGCGCGGCGCAGGCCACCGACCTGACCCTGCAACGCCAGTACTATGACGAAGCCAAGCGAGCGCTGGCCAAAGGCGACAAAGGCCCCTACCTGCGCTATGCCCAGGCCTTGAGCGACTACCCGTTGACGCCCTACCTGGCCTACGACGAACTCACCGCCCGCCTGAAAAGCGCCAGCAACCAGGAAATCGAAGGTTTCCTGGCCAAGCATGGCGACCTGCCCCAGGCCAACTGGATGAAACTGCGCTGGTTGCGCTGGCTGGCTGAACGCGGCGAGTGGGATACCTTCGTCAAGTACTACGACCCCAAGCTCAACTTCACCGAGCTGGACTGCCTCAACGGCCAATACCAGCTCAGCCACGGCTTGCGCGCCGAAGGTTACGCCACCGCAGACAAGCTGTGGAACGTCGGCAAATCGCAACCTGCCGCCTGCGACACACTGTTCGGCATGTGGGCAGCCGAAGGCCAGCTGACCGAGGCCAAGCGCTGGGAACGCACCAAGCTGGCCGCCCAGGCGCGCAACTACGGCCTGGCCAACACCCTGGTCAAGACCCTGACCACCCTCGGCCCGCAGGGGCGCCTGCTGATCGACGTCGCGCAGAAGCCCGAGCTGCTCAACCAGCCGTCGCGCTTTACCCCGGTCAACGAGGCCATGTCCGACGTGGTCAGCCTCGGCCTTCGTCGCCTGGCCCGGCAGGACCCGGAGCGTGCCATGGCACTGCTCGACGATTACGCGCAGCGCATGCACTTCTCGCGTGACGAAAAGGTGGCCATCGCCCGCGAAATCGGCCTGACCCTCGCACGCCGCTACGACCCACGCGCGCTCGACCTGATGACCCGCTATGATCCCGAGCTGCGTGACAACACTGTCAGCGAATGGCGCCTTCGCCTGCTGCTGCGCCTGGGCCGCTGGGAGGACGCCTACGAGCTGACCAAGCGCCTTCCCCAGGACCTGGCCAGCACCAGCCGCTGGAAGTACTGGCAGGCTCGCAGCCTGGAGCTGGCACAGCCCAACAACCCGCAGATCCCGCTGCTGTACAAGACCGCAGCGCGTGAGCGTGACTTCTATGGCTTCCTCGCCGCCGACCGGGCACAGACACCGTACCAGCTGAACAACAAGCCGCTGCTGCTGAGCCCCCAGCTGGTCAAGAAGGTCCGCAACACGCCCGGCATCCAGCGCGCACTGGAATTCCACGCCCGCGGTCAGATCGTCGACGGCCGCCGTGAGTGGTACCACGTCAGCCGCCACTTCACCCGTGACGAAATGGTTGCGCAGGCACGCCTGGGCTATGAGCTGCGCTGGTACTTCCCGGCCATCCGCACCATCAGCCAGGCCCGGTACTGGGACGACCTGGACATCCGCTTTCCCATGGCCCACCGCGACACGCTGGTGCGTGAAGCCAAGGTTCGCGGCCTGCATTCGAGCTGGGTATTCGCCATCACTCGCCAGGAAAGCGCCTTCATGGAGGACGCACGCTCACCCGTGGGCGCCAGCGGCCTGATGCAACTGATGCCGGCCACGGCCAAGGAAACCGCACGCAAGTTCAGCATCCCGCTGGCCTCACCGGCGCAAGTGCTGAACCCGGACAAGAACATCCAGCTGGGTGCGGCCTACCTGAGCCAGGTACACAGCCAGTTCAACGGCAACCGGGTGCTGGCTTCGGCAGCCTACAACGCCGGGCCCGGGCGCGTGCGACAGTGGCTCAAAGGGGCCAAGCACCTGAGCTTCGATGTGTGGGTGGAGTCGATCCCGTTCGACGAAACACGCCAGTATGTACAGAACGTGCTGTCGTATTCGGTGATCTACGGGCAGAAGCTGAATTCACCGCAGCCACTGGTGGATTGGCACGAACGGTATTTCGATGACATGTGATTGCTGTTGAGCCTGTACCGGCCTCTTCGCGGGTGAACCCGCGCCTACAAGGGTTACGCGGTCGTTGTAGGAGCGGGTTCACCCGCGAAGAGGCCGGTACAGGCAACACACCTATTCCAGGATTTCTACTTCCATCCCCACCTCCAGCCACCCACTGCCATCCACAGCCAGGTTCTGGCCGAACAGCACGTCGCCTTCTTTTTCGCGGAAAGTCTTCAGCGTAGCCATCGGCTCACGGTCAGCGCTGCGCTCCCCGGTGGCTGGATCGATGGTCGTGAAGATGCACCGCACACTGGGCTTGAGCACGCGAAACACCAAGCTGCCGATGCGAATCCGCTTCCAGGCATCCTCGGCAAACGGCTCCGCGCCCTGCACCACCAGGTTGGGCCGAAAGCGCCGCATCGACATGGGCCGGCCAATACGCCGGTTAAGCTCGTCCAGCGAGCCCTGCCCAATCAGCAGCAAGGGGAAGCCATCCGGAAACGCCGCACGGTCACTGTTTAAGCCGTAACCATTGGGCAAGTAACGCGCACGCTGCTCCGGGCAATGCACCAGGCGTACGGCTTTGCCCAGCAACTCACTCAACCAGGCCGCCGCGGCATCGCCAGCGTCCGGCACACGCAGGGTATCGCGCCAGATCGTCACGCCGCGCAGGGCGTCATCGGCAGGCGGTACAGGCACCCGCAACGGCGCCTGTCCAGGGGCTTGCAGCAGCAACTGGCCGCTGTCGTCATCGCTCGCGTCGATCTGGCCAAGTTGTGGCCAGGCACGCTGGGTCAGGAAGCGTCCGTTTTCTTCCTCGACCACCATCCAGCGCCGGTCGCCTTGCAACCCCAACAACCCCACCGGTGATGCCTTCAGGCTTTGCGCCTGCCCCGACTTCACCGGGTATCGATAAAACTCACTGAGAAACATCCCTGCTGCCTCGCTTCATGCCAAAAGCCAAGCTTATACCTGGCCGGCACAACGTTCACGCGGCGGTGGTATCCAGCAGCAGGCGCTGCTTGACCACATCGACCAGGCGATCAGGCTGGAACTTGGAAAGGAAGTTGTCACAGCCCACCTTCTTCACCATGGATTCGTTGAAACTGCCCGACAGCGAAGTGTGCAGCACCACATAGAGCTGGCGCAGACGGGCATCGCTGCGGATCTCGGTGGTCAGCCGATAGCCGTCCATTTCCGGCATTTCTGCATCGGTGAACACCATCAGCAGCTTTTCGCACACGTCCTCGCCGGCGTCGGCCCAGCCCTTGAGCATGCGCAGCGCCTTCAGGCCATCACTGGCCACATGCAGCTTCATGCCCAGCTGAGACAGGGTATCGCGCAATTGCGCCAAGGCCACACTGGAGTCGTCCACCAGCAGCACTTCGCGGCCGCGGGCCCGGGCCAGCACTGGGTCGGCGAGCTTGTCGCCAGAAACCCGGGCGTTGTAGGGCACGATTTCGGCCAGCACCTTTTCCACGTCGATCACTTCCACCAGCTTCTCATCGACCTTGGTGATGGCAGTCAGGTAGTGCTGGCGACCGGCACTGGAAGGCGGCGGCATGATCGACTCCCAGTTCATGTTGACGATGCGGTCGACACCGCCCACCAGGAAGGCCTGCACCGAGCGGTTGTATTCAGTGACGATGATGGTGCTGTCCGGCCCCGGCTGTAGCGGGCGCATACCGATCGCCTGGGACAGGTCGATCACCGGCAGGGTCTGCCCGCGCAGGTTGACCACACCGCAGACATAGGCGTGGCGCTGGGGCATCAGGGTCAACTTGGGCAGTTGCAGTACTTCCTGCACCTTGAACACGTTGATCGCGAACAGCTGGCGACCAGCCAGACGAAACATCAGAATTTCCAGGCGGTTCTCACCCACCAGTTGCGTGCGTTGGTCTACCGTGTCGAGAATGCCAGCCATTGGAAAGCCCCCAGGCTTGAGTCTTAAAAGGTGAAATCATCTACCCTGTATCGGCGGCTTCACGCACACCTTGACCCTTGCGGGAAAATGCCGCGCAGATAATTGATATCACTTTACCATCATGTTTTACTGCCGACACGCCATGGCAAATCGGGGGCACGACAAAAGTTCCCTACCCTAGCCCTTGATCAGGGAAACCCTTAGCGGCAATCGGGTGCAACCTGATGTTCGCGATATCCTTTAGCCATTAATGTGACGCCATTCTCATTGCATGAATGGAGTCAGGCTTTTGCTAGCTATCGTTTCGGCGTGCCCGCCCCCTGCGCCTACCCCACGCGCGGGGACTTGATGATGGACACTGCCTTATCGTTCGATGACGCCCTGCAGGGCTTCCTGCTGGATGCCCAGGTACTGCTGACCCAGGCCCAGGAATGCCTGCAGCATCTGGAGCTTATAGACAATGACCCGGATGCCTGCAGTTGCCTGAACAACACCCTCGACACTATCGCCCGTCAAGCTACGCGCCTGGGCCTGCGTGAAGTTGCCCACTACACCACCGCCCTGCAACAGTTGCTCGCCCCGGCCTGTCACGGTGGTTGCCTGCAGCGTGAAGCCCTACCCGCGATAGAGGCGTGCCTGACCTTGCTGGCCTGGCAGTTGGAGCTGGTCGATAGCCGTACAGGGCGGCTGAACCTGGACATCGGCGAGCAACTGGTTCTACTGGGTGAATTGGCCAAAGTCGTACACCCCCCCTTTGCGCCAGCCTGCGCGTCGTGCGATGAAGAAGGCAGCGCGTGCATTCACCCGCCCAGTGACGTGGCAACCGGCAACCGCCCCAGCCGCTCTAATCGCATGCATTAACCTGACGCAAAGTGCAACTAAGCAACTTTATTGAAACCCGACCATGGTCGAACTTGGAAAGTTCACCAGGCTTTCGGTGCATGCCCTTGAATCATTGCCGCGTTAGTTACAGCACAAGTGGGTACAGGGCGATTAAAGGGTGGCACTTTGCTACCCGAAAGGGCCCGACCAGTAGGCGTTTCAACGCGTTACACGGCCGCGACCGATGCAATGCAAAGTGGTAATATGCGCCCCCACAAACGCTTGCGACCGGAACAAAGGTGGCAAGAATACGTGTTCGAAAAAACAACGAAAGTACTGCGCCAAAGCCTCTGAGCAGCATTGTGCAAGGCCTCCATCAGCAATACTTCAGTGGCCTCCCTACCTATGTTTCCACGCTTGAAGACTTCTTTGCATTGCTGCTCCCGCGCCGCCGTGCTGCGTTGGGCAACGGTCGGGCTTTGCGTGGCCTCACTGGTTGCCAACATGGCGCTGTACCTGGCCAACCAGACAATCCCGGCCACCCTGCTGGTGCTGCAGTTGGTCGCCACGCTGGGTGCTGTTGTACAACTGGGGCTGGGCGCCAGGTCGATCCACCTGCGCCCGGCCGAGCTGGCCGAGCGCATGCTCAAGGTGCAAGAAGACGAGCGTCAGCATCTGAGCCGGGAACTGCACGACGACATCGGTCAACTGCTCACCGCTGCCAAGCTGCAACTGCAGTGGCTGCAACGGCGCATGCCCGAAGACTTGCAGGGGCACTGCGACGTCCTGCGCAGCACACTGGATGACACCCTCGGTAACGTGCGCGATGTTTCCGCGCTGCTCAACCCCCGGCAGTTGGCCAGCCTTGGCCTGGAGGCCAGCCTGCGCGCGCACCTGGTACGCACCCTGGCCAGCAGCGGCGTGCACTGGAGCCTGGCGTGCAACCAGCGCCTGGGCGGCATCGACGAAGCCGTGGCCATGGCGGTGTTCCGTATTACCCAGGAGGCAGTGACCAACATGCTGCGCCACGCCCAGGCACACAACCTGGTCATCCGCCTGCAACGCACCCCTGAGGGGCTGGCGTTGTCGATCCACGACGATGGTCGTGGTTTCGCCCCTGCCCGGCACCCGGCCGAAGCCGGTCAGCGCGGCTTGGCCGGCATGCAGGAGCGGGTAATCGCGCTGCAGGGCAGCCTCGACATCACCAGTCAGCCTGGCCGAGGCACGCAGATCGAAGCGATGTTCCCGTGGTCCCCGCGCACCCAGCAACGCGCCAGGAGTATTACCAACCATGACCTGTAGACTACTGCTGGTAGATGACCACTCGCTGATCCGCGCCGGGGTGCGCGCACTGGTCTGCGATATCCCCGGCTATGACGTGGTCGGCGAAGCCGACGACGGCAACCAGCTACTCGACCAGGTACGCACACTGGCGCCCGACATCATCTTGCTGGACATCTCCATGCGTTCGACCAGCGGCCTGGACGCCCTCACCCAACTGCGGGCCAGCGGCAGTACCTGCAAAGTGCTGATCCTCTCCATGCACACCGACCCGGACCTGATCATGCGGGCGCTGGAAAGCGGTGCCCACGGCTACCTGCTCAAGGACACCAGCGCCACCGAGCTGGAACAGGCGCTGGGTGCCGTACGCCACGGTGAGCGCTACCTCAGCCCGGCCATCGCCCACACCGTCATCAACCAGGCGCTGCGGCACACCAAACAAGGCAAGCAAAGCGCTGGCGAACGGCATAATCTGACCTCACGGCAACTTGAGATCCTGCGCCTGATCGTGCGCGGCAAGTCCACCCGGGAAATCGCGGCGGGCCTGGGCCTGTCGATCAAGACCGTGGAAACTCACCGCTCGCAAATCATGAAGCGCCTGCAGATTCACGACGTGGCCGGCTTGGTGCTGTTCGCCGTACGCGAAAAAATCATCAGCCTGGATGACTGAGCAACGGTGACCCGGCCGGCAGGTGCAGGTGCAACGCCGCCGGCCTTGCCTGAAAGCGCAGGTTGGCAGCTTGCAACGGCTCGCCATCGAGGTTGATGTCCAACCCTTGCGAACTCTTGATCTCGACCCATGGCAACCTGGCCCGAACGAACAGGCCGTCACCGCCCAACAGGTCCCGCAGAGCCCCCACCACTTCCTGTGGTGCAGGCAGAATAGCGACGTCAAGCAAACCGTCGTTGACCATGGCTTCGGGGCACAGCACTTGCCCGCCCCCAGCCTGTCGGCCATTGCCGATACCCAGCGCCAGCAAATCCCCTTGCCAGTGGAAGCCTGGCCCTTGTAGCTCTACCGAAGCCGCCTGTAGCTCACTGAAGCGGGATAACCCGGTGAACAGGTAGGCGGCAGCGCCCAGTACTTTCTTGAGGTCTTCGGAGGTATTGGCGGTGACCTGGCTGCCAAAGCCACCCGTGGCCATGTTGAGGAACAGATGATCGCCAGCCTGCCCCAGGTCTATCGGTTGTGGTGCGACATTCAGCAAGGCCAGCGCCGATGCCGGCTCCAGGGGGATGCCAGCGGCTTTGGCGAAATCGTTGGCCGTCCCCAATGGCAACAAGGTCAGGCTGGCGTTGGTAGCGGCCAAGCCCATGGCCTCGGCCACATCCCGCAACGTGCCGTCCCCGCCACCGGCGACGATATGGCTGTAACCCGCCGCCAGTGCCTCGGCGACCAGCCGTTGGGCGTCGCCCGCCTCCCAGGTAACCCGTACATCCAGCACCCAGCCGCTATCGCGCAGGTCGCGCACGGCGCTGCGCACGTCTTCGTTCATCGCCTGCTTGCCGTGCAGCACCAACATTGCCTTGCGCCCTTGCATGTGCGCGTCTCCGTAAAGTGGACCACCCCCTATCTCGACCACTGGTCCAACCAGATCGTTGCATGCCCTGGAAAAAACAGTGTGCCGGCGCCAGGCCTGCAACTGGTCACGTCGCCGGTCATTTTTTCCACACCTGACAATCCCGGCTATGCTCAGCAAATACCCCTATTGCCATGGACGCGCCCGGCAGTGGCTCCCCCACTGCTGCCAACGGGCGCGTTTTGCTATCTGCAGCCTTTCGCGAGGACTTCGGGTCATGCGCATTCTCTGGACACTGCCCTATCTGCCTTGGCCGACCACCAGCGGCCACAAGACCCGGCAATACCATCTGCTGCGCGCACTGGCCCAGCGCGGTCACCGGATTACCCTGCTGGTGCAGTCGAAGATCCCTCTCTGCGACGCAGCACGTGAGGCCCTTGAGCCCCTACTCGAACGCCTGATCGTGCTACCCCGCAGGCCGCTGCACAGCCCACTCAACCTGCTGGCCTCACCCATCATCGACTACCCCATGCGGGCAATCATCAATGGCCTGGCGCCTTGCCTGCGGCACCGGTTCGAGCAACTGCTGGACGAACCTTGGGACGTGATCCAGATCGAGCACAGTTACAGCTTCCAGCCGTTCGAAAAAGCCCTGCAGGCTCGCAGGCTGCCCTACATGCTTAGTGAGCACACCCTGGAATCGGTAATGGGCAGCGCCTGCCACGATCGCCTGCCGCTGTGGCTGCGCCCGCTCAACGCCTTCGACCGCTGGCGCTACCGGCGCTGGGAGCACCGTGTGCTGCGCCAGCCCACCGAACTGGTGGCTGTCAGCGCCCATGATGCCGAGCTGATCGCGCAGATCAGTGGGCGCCCGGTGAATGTGGTGGTTAACGGCGTGGACTGTGATTTCTACCAGCAGGTGCAACCTGCGCTGCACAGCCAGCGTCTGTTGTTCGTCGGCAATTTCGAATATGGCGCCAATCTGGAGGCCATCGAATGGGCACTGGACGACATCATGCCGAAGGTGTGGATGAGCAACCCGGCGGTGCGCCTGGCGATTGCCGGGCACGCCATGCCGGCCAACTGGAAGCTTCACTGGAACGACCCACGCATTGAATGGTTTGGCTACCGCCCCGACCTGCGTGAACTGCAACGACGTTCAGCGCTGTTCTTTGCTCCCCTGCGTTATGCCGGTGGCTCGAAGGTGAAAATCCTCGAAGCGATGGCCGCCGGCTTACCCGTGATCACCACCGACAAGGGCGTGTCAGGCCTGACCGTGAACAACGGCGAACACTACTTGGGCAGTGACGACGGTGATCAACTGGCATTGCTGATCACCCAGCTGCTCAATCAGCCCTGGCGCATGAGCCAGTTGAGCGATGCCGGGCGCCAGTTTGCCCGCCAGCGCCACGACTGGAGCGTGGCTGCCCAACAACTGGAGAATGTGCACATACGCCTGACCCAGGCGGCACCGGCCGAGGCCACGCCGCTGGCCAGTGCCTGGCTGGGCCGCTCAGCCAAGTAGCTCGCTGAAGGGGATGAATGGCACGATGTCGCCCTGCTTCGGCGTGCTGCCTTCACGCACTTCCACCAGGCCCTCCGCCCAGGCTGCGCTGCGCAGCACACCCGAGCTCTGGTTCTTGTAGATGCGCACGCGGCCCTGTTCGATGCGCGCGCGCAGGTATTCGCGACGCGTACCCGGCTTGGGCCAGTCAAACCCTGCCGGCATGTCGAACCGCAACGGCGTGACGTCAATCACACCCTGACGACGCAGCAGGTAGGGCCGGGTCAGCAGACCGAAGGTGACCAAGGTCGAGGCGGGGTTGCCCGGCAAGCCAATCACCGGCACGCCCTGGAAGTGGCCGAAGGTCAGCGGCTTGCCCGGTTTGATCGCCAGCTTCCACAACGCCAGTTCGCCGGCCTCGCGCAGGGCGGCACCGAGGTAGTCGGCTTCACCCACCGAGACGCCTCCGGTAGACAGAATAAGGTCTACGCCACGCAGTTCAGCCAGGCAGGCGCGAGTGCGCGCCAGGTCATCCGGCAGGATGCCGGCATCGACCACTTCGCAACCCAGCCGCTGCAACCAGCTGACCAGCAGCCTGCGGTTGCTGTTGTAGATCTGCCCAGGCCCGAGCGGCAGGCCTGGCTCGACCAGTTCGTCGCCGGTGGACAGCACCGCCACTTTCACCTTGCGCACCACGTCCAGACGGCCATGCCCCAAGGTCGCCGCCAGGCCCAGTTCGATCGGCCCAAGGCGGGTGCCGGCGCTCATCACCTGCTCGCCCTTGCGGGTCTCCTGACCTTGAGGGCGTATGTTCTGCTCGGTGCGCAACGCTTCAAGAAAGCGCACCCGGCCATCTTCGAGTACTTCGGTGTTTTCCTGCATCTCGACGCAGTCGGCCCCCTCCGGCACAGGCGCACCGGTGAAAATCCGTGCGCAGGTACCCGGTTGCAGCGGCTGGGGCGCATGGCCGGCGAAAATACGCTGGCTGACCGGCAGCGGCTGGCCCTGCCAGTCAGCCAGGCGCAAGGCATAACCGTCCATGGCGCTGTTCGGCCAAGGCGGCAGGTCGAGGGAGGCAACCAGGTCAGTGGCCAGCACGCGGCCTTCGGCTTCAGCCAGCGGCAGGTTTTCGGTCTCGCGGATCGGTGCAGCTTCGGCCAGCGCCAGCAGTTGCTCCAGCGCCTGTTCCACCGGCATCAGCGGCCGGGCCTGGCTGACCTCAGCCACGGCTGTCACAGGCCGCTGCCTGCTTCAGGTGCGCCACGAAGTTGCACGGGCGATGACGGGCATCAAGCTGCTCGGCAAGGATGCCATCCCAACCGGTGCGCACAGCGTTGGTCGAGCCCGGCAGGCAGCACACCAGCGTGCCGTTGGCCAGCCCGGCCAAGGCTCGCGATTGCACGGTGGAGGTGCCAATGTCGGCCACGGAAATCTGCCGGAACAACTCACCGAAGCCGTCCACTTGCTTGTCCAGCAGGCAGGCCACCGCCTCGGGGGTGCTGTCGCGGCCAGTAAACCCGGTACCGCCCGTAATCAGCACCACTTGCACGCTGTCATCGGCGATCCAGGTGGCAACCTGGGCTCGGATCTTGTACAGGTCATCCTTGAGCAGCACGCGCTCGGCAAGGCGGTGACCGGCGGCGCTCAGGCGGTCGACGAACATTTGGCCAGAGGTGTCGGTGTCGAAGGTACGGGTGTCGCTGACCGTCAGTACGGCGATGCTTAGCGCCACGAAGGGGGTATCTGCCTTGGCTTTCATGGGTGTCCGTCACAACAGGATGAGATGGACGCAGTTATATCACAGCGCACCTTTTCCAGCGTTGCCCCCCTAAGCCTTGCCATGGGTCAAGGGGACAAATTAGTCGCTATGCTGCACTTGGAGTGAACTTGCACTAACGTCCTGCGTCATAAATGTCATCTAGCACCATCGCACTTGGAGAAACACGATGATCAAACGGACCCTACCCGCCTTCCTGCTTGCCTTGGGTTTGGGCGCCCTTGCTGGCTGCTCGACCCCAACCGTCATTACCCTGAACGATGGCCGGGAGATCCAGGCAACCGACAAACCGTCCTACGACGAAGACTCTGGCTTCTATGAATTCGAGCAACTCGACGGCAAGCGCACGCGCCTGAACAAGGACCAGATCCGCACCGTCAAAGAGCTCTGATCAAGGCCCCGTTCAGGCCATGGCCCTTTAAACAACAAGGGCTTGCGGGCAAAAACGGGATGCAGTAGGATTTTGGTCATCGGAGTGTAGCGCAGCCAGGTAGCGCGTCTCGTTCGGGACGAGAAGGCCGCAGGTTCGAATCCTGTCTCTCCGACCATATCCTTGTCAAAAAGCCCGCCTTGCGCGGGCTTTTTGTTGTGTGCGAAAAATACGTCAGTGCGCCGCTTCAGCCTCCAGGGGCACATGCAACCCCTGCAGACCGAGTCAAGCGGTCAGCCGGGAGGTGACTTCGCCCAACTGCCCTGACAAACCATGCAGGCGCTGCCCCGCCTGCTCGGTATGCTGCACCGCTTCCTGGTTGGCCGTGGCAATTCGGGTAATTTCGATCAGGTTACGCGAGATATCTTCGGCCACGCTGGTCTGCTCCTCGGCCGCAGTGGCGATTTGCCGGTTCATGTCGCGGATCGCCTCCACCGCCTGGGTAATACGTTGCAGCATCTGCCCGGCCTGCTCGACCTGCTCAGCCCCTTCCTGGCTACGTTGCTGGCCGCTTTCGATGGCCTTGACCGCCTCCACCGCCCCCGACTGTACCGCTTCGATGATCTGGTGAATTTCTGCAATCGACGCTGCCGTGCGCTGGGCCAGGCTACGCACTTCATCGGCGACCACCGCAAAACCACGCCCGGCTTCGCCCGCACGGGCCGCTTCGATGGCCGCGTTAAGCGCCAGCAGGTTGGTCTGTTCAGCAATGCCGCGGATCACTTCCAGCACTTTGCCTATACGCGTGCTGTCATGCTCCAGATCGCGAATGACCGTCGCCGTGCCGGCGATTTCGCGGTTGACCGCGCCGATAATGTCGATGGTCTGCTGCATCACCCGCTCGCCGGCCTGGGCGCTGTGGTCGGCGTCATCGGCCGCGCGGGCAGCCTCGGCGGCGTGGCGAGCGACCTCTTGGGCAGTGGCGGACATTTCGTGCATGGCCGTGGCCACCTGGTCGGTACGCTGGAACTGGTCATGAGTACCGCGGGCCATGTCACCGGCAATACTGCGCAACTGGCCGCTGGCACCTTCCAGCTCCTGCGCGTTGTCCTGCAGCCGGCCGACAGTATCGGCAAGAAAGTCACGCAGGGTGTTGGCCGCCCGCGCCAGGCGCCCCAGCTCATCCTCCCGACGGCTGTCGACCCGGGCAGCAAAGCAGCCCTGGCTGAGCTGCGCGACGTACTCGATCAACTGGCGGATCGGCTCGATCAGGCTACGGTTGACCAGCCACAGGCTGAGCAGCCCCACCAGCACCGCTGAAGCCAGCATCACCAGCAGGCCCAACCATACCGTGCGCTCGGCACTGGCATTGAGGCTGGCGGCACGCTGGCGAGCATCGGCGCGCAGTTGCTCGACCAGTTCGCTCATTTGCTCACTGGCGGCACGGTCCACGCCTTTGACCGCCCGGTCGCCCGCTACCGGGTCACCGCCTGCCGCCAGGAAGGCCTGACGGCCTTGCGCATAGGCCTGGCCCAACTGGCGATGGCTGTCGCGCAATTGCTGCAGCGACACCTTGAGCCTGGCATCGCTGTTGTCGATCAATTGCCCGAGCAGTTGTTGTACTTGCTCTTCGCGGGCCTGGAACTGCTGCCAGTACTTGTCCATTTCCGCAGGCTGGCGCCCGCGCAACAGCACGTTCTTCCATTCCTGCACCTGGATCTTGAACTGCAGGTTGGCTTCGTCAATCAATTGCGAGGCCCGCAGCGGCCCGTCGACCAGCTCGGCGTAACCCCGCACGCTGGACGACAGGAACTGGAAACACACCAGGGCGATCAGCAGCATCGCCAGCACACTGCCGCCGAGCAGCGAGAGAATTTGCACTCTGAGGGATTTACGCAACATCGAGGGTCTCGGAACCAGAGGGAGTAGGCTGAGGCCGCTGTACAGCCCCATTACTGGCAGGCCAAAAAAAAGCTGCCATCACGCAATGGCAGCCAGGTCGAGCACTTACGCAACAGTTGAGGCAAATCTTCTCAGGCAATTACTACAGAAATGTTACAAAGCCACGACACGCTAGCCCGTGGTGAACTGCAGCGCTGCCAGCCGCGCATACAGCGGGCTGTCCTCGATCAACTGACGGTGGGTGCCCACCGCCACCAGCCGGCCCTGGTCGATGACCGCGATGCGCTCGGCATGCTGCACCGTGGCCAGGCGATGGGCGATCACCAGCGTGGTACGGCCGGCCATCAGGCTGGGCAGCGCTTGCTGGATCAAGTATTCGCTTTGTGCATCAAGGGCACTGGTGGCTTCGTCCAGCAACAGGATCGGCGCATCGACCAGCAAGGCCCGGGCAATCGCCAGGCGCTGGCGTTGCCCGCCGGAAAGGCCGATGCCGCCCTCCCCCAGTTGTGTCTGGTAGCCTTGGGGCAGTTGCCGGATGAATTCGTCGGCATGGGCGCCGCGGGCTGCTGCTTCGACTTCAGCCAAGGTCGCCTCGGGCCGGCCATAACGAATGTTGGCCTCCACCGTGCCACGGAACAGCGAGGGGTTTTGTGCCACCAAAGCGAACTGCCGGCGTAGCTGGTCGGGATCACATGCGGTAACCGGCAGGCCATCAAGCAGGATGCGCCCTTGTTGGGGGTCGTAAAAGCGCAGCAACAGATCGAACAGGGTCGACTTGCCTGCCCCGGAAGGGCCTACCAGGGCGACGGTCTGCCCGGGCTCGATGGTCAGGCTCAGGCCGTCGACAGCTGCCACCGTGGGCCGTGAAGGGTAAGCGAACACGACCTGCTGCAGCTCGATACGCCCACTGGCCCGCGGCTGTGGCAGCACCTGCACCACGTCGGGGGGCAGGATGGCACTTCGCGCTGCCAACAGTTCGGCAATGCGCTCGGCGGCACCCGCGGCCCGTTGCAGTTCGCCGATCACTTCACTGAGGGTACCGAAGGCGCTGCCGACGATCAGGCTGTAGAACACAAATGCAGCCAGCTCGCCTGCGGATATACGCCCGGCGATCACATCCATGCCGCCGACCCACAGCATCACCCCCACCGCCCCCAACACCAGCACGATCACCAGGGTAATCAGCCAGGCACGCTGTGTAATCCGCTTGCGGGCAACAGTAAACGCGGCTTCGACCGTATCGGCGAACAATGCGCGGTCGTGCGCCTGGTGGTTGTAGGCCTGCACGGTCTTGATCTGCCCGAGCGTTTCAGCCACGTAGCTGCCCACATCGGCGACCCTGTCCTGGCTCTGCCGCGACAGGCTGCGCACCCGACGGCCGAACAACAGGATCGGTGCCAACACCAGTGGCAGCGTTACCACCACGATGCTGGTGAGCTTGGGGTTGGTGATGAACAGCAATACCACACCGCCAATGACCATCAGCGCGTTGCGCAGGAACATCGACAGCGATGAACCGATCACCGATTGCAGCAAGGTGGTGTCCGCAGTCAGCCGAGACTGGATCTCGGAGCTGCGATTGTCTTCGAAAAAACCTGGGTGCAGGCCGATCAGGTGATCGAAGACCGCACGACGGATATCGGCCACACAACGCTCGCCAATCCACGACACCAGATAGAAACGGCTGAAGGTACCCACCGCCAGCGCCAGCACCAGCACCAGGAACAGCCCGATGGTCTGATTGAGCTGATGCGCGGAGCGGGTCATGAAGCCTTGATCCACCAGCAGGCGGATGCCTTGGCCCATCGACAGGGTAATGGCAGCGGTCACCACCAGCGCCAGCAATGCCAGCAGCACCTGGCGGCGATAAGGGCGAACGAACTGCCAAGCCAGGCGCAAGGCGCGGCGTTGGCGCGGAGAAACCGATTCGGGCATGGCAACGACCACAAAGGGTGGGGAAGCCGCAGCCTACCACTCATCCCGGTCGGGAGACTGCATGAAGGTTGCTATAACGCATCGATCTAACCAGCTTATGGAGCTTTCACAGGGTTTCTGCTGGACTGTTGCTGCCGTGACCCAGAAGCTGTCACAGACCAGTCACGGCGCAGGGCTACCCTGAGCTTGAACCTGAAGAGGAGACAGTGCATGAGCTTGCAGCATGGCAGTGATAACCAGAAGCCCCAAACCTCCCCGCAACCGCAAGTATGCGGTTCGATCATCGACGCCAAGGGGCGCGAAGTGCCGATCACCGAGCAGATGATCCAGCAGGCTTGCAAGGCCCTGGAAGAAAGCCGTGTCGAGCGCGTACGCAAAGGTTGATCGGCGAATTTTTTGCAACCCGGCGCTTGCGCCGGGTTTTTATTGGCCCAGCCAGTGGGCTTGGCCGCCCCCACAGGTAACCGCACCTACCTGCAAGATCAAGGCAAGGCGTGCTTAGACCAACACCCCACCCAGGGCACTGACCAACTGCGCCAACTGCGGCGCCTCCCCGTGCAAGCGCACGGCCAGCCCCTCGATCTCGCGCCTTGGCGGGTATTGCTTGCGCAACTGGTCGAACGCCGCTCGCTGTTGCTGCGGATCATCGCTGAGGCTACGGCGGAAATCGGCATCATCACGGCGCGGGTCATATACGGCGCGACACAGGGTGGCCAAGGCCCATGACAGGTCGGTGCTGGCATCCAGCTCGATCTGCGCCAGCGGTGGCTTGGGCAGCAGCTCGGCCAGTCGCACCTGCTCATTCACACCGAGGAAGCGGCACAGCGCTTGGTAGATCTGCGCCGTGCCACGCTGGCGGCCATCGAGGCTATAGCCGGCAATGTGCGGCGTAGCCAGGGTGCACAGGTCGGCCAACGTCAGGTCGACCTGCGGCTCCCCTTCCCACACATCCAGCACCGCGTGCACGTCTTCACGGTCCAGCAGCAGCTCGCGCAGGGCCACGTTGTCCACCACCGGGCCACGGCTGGCGTTTACCAGCCAGGCACCCGGGCGCAACTGTGCCAGCTGCGCCTGCCCCAGCAGGTGCCAGGTCGGGTGCTGGCCGCCGCGTTGCAACGGAGTATGCAAGCTGATCACATCGCACTGCTGCAGGATGTTTTCGAGGCTGACGTAGTCGCCACCCTCCGCGGCCTGACGCAACGGGTCGCACACCAGCACCTTCCAGCCCAGGCCATGCAGCACCCGCACGAGGCGGCCACCCACTTCACCCGCGCCGACAACGCCATATACGCGCTCAGGCAATGCCACGCCATCCAGTTCGGCCAGGGTCAGCAGGCTGCCCAGCACGTAATCGACCACGCCGCGGGCATTGCAGCCAGGTGCGCTGCTCCAGCGGATGCCAGCTTCTGCAAAGTAGTCCAGGTCCAGGTGATCAGTGCCGATGGTGCACGTGCCGACAAAGCGTACACGGCTGCCTTCGAGCAACTGACGGTCGACCTTGGTCACCGAGCGCACCAGCAGGATATCGGCGTCCTTGACGCTGGCAGCATCGAGGCTTCGGCCGGGGTAGCGGCGAATTTCACCGAAACCCTGGAAGAAGGCATCGAGCAGCGGGATGTTCTCGTCGGCAACTATCAGCATGGCGCTCTCCTGTCTGGGGAGCGCAGTGTAGGCGCAACGCCGGGCGTGTTCCAGAGCGATTCAGTCGGCTTTCTTGCGGATCCAGTACAGGAAAGTGCCGGCGTCCTCTTGTTGCTGCAGCAGCTCGTGGCCGAGGAAGTTGCAGAACTTGGGGATGTCGCGGCGGGTCGACGGGTCGGTGGCGATGACCTTGAGCAGGCCGCCGGCGGCCAGGTTGCGTACGTGCTGGTGCAGCATCATCACGGGTTCCGGGCAGTTCAGGCCGGTGGCATCGAGGATGGCGTCGGGGGTGAAATCGGTCATGGGGGGCTCCGAAAATGATCGCTATTGTCGCGCATAGCGCGACGCGGTCCAAGCACGGCTTTCAAACCCAGCGCTCTTGATCTTGATCTTGATCTTGATCTTGATCTTGATCTTGATCTTGATCTTCGCGACTTCAGGAGGCCGAACGCAGGCCTTGCGAAGGGAGGTGACGGGCATGGATGCCCGTCAAGCGCTGGGCCCCAGGATGGGGCCTGCAGCGCGGTCCTCCCGGGAGCGAGGCCGGAGAGAGGGAACCCCGGAGCGCAGCGCAGGGGCCGGATGATGGGAGCGCAGCGTTTTTTGGTTACTTTTTGTCGCGTTTGACAAAAAGTGACTCGCCGTAAGGGCGAAAAGGTGAGTCAGAGTCGCCATCGCAAACGGACGGTTCGCTGAGTCAAAACAGACGAATTTGCTTCTTGCTTCTTGGATGTGAGCATCCACATCAAGTAGGTATTCATTTGCGAAGGTGGCGCATAGTCACCTTTCCGCCCTTACGGCGGGTCCCTTTTTGTCGTGGCAAAAAGGAACCAAAAACCGTCGGCTCCCATCATCCGGCCCCTGCGCTGCGCTCCGGGGTCCCCTCGCTCCGGGCTTGCTCCCGGGAGGACCGCGCTGCAGGCCCCATCCTGGGGCCCAGCGCTTGACGGGCATCCATGCCCGTCACCTCCCTCCGCAAGCCCTGCGCTCGGCCTCCTGAAGTCGCAATCTGCGTCGCCTGAACTATCGCGCGCTTAGAAGCAACAGCAAAAGCAGACGCAGAAGCAGACGCAGAAGCAGAAGCAGAAACAGAAACAGAAACAGAAACAGAAACAGAACGACGTGCTGGCCTCAGCGTGGCTTCAAGTCGAGCCGCCGCAGGTGGCAGGTTACTTCTTCACGGTCGTGGTACAGCTGCTTGCAGGCAATCGACACCCTGATCTTGCGTGCCTTGAATGTTGCCTCCATACGGTCGAGCAGGCGCCGTACTTCGGCATAACGCTGCTTCATCGGCAACTTCAGGTTGACCACCGCCTCGCGGCACAGCCCCTCACCCAGCCAGGTTTCAATCAGCGAGGTGGTACGCGCCGGCTTCTCGACGATATCGCACACCATCCAGTCTACCGGGTGCTTCGGCTGCCAGGTAAACCCATCGGCCATCAAGTGCTGGACCAGGCCTGTGTCCATCAGGCTTTCGGCCATCGGCCCGTTATCGATGGCTGTCACCAGCATGCCACGGCGCACCAGCTGGTAGGTCCAGCCACCCGGTGAGGCTCCCAGGTCGACGCCGGTCATGTCATCCCCCAGGCGCTGCTCCCACTGCTCACGCGGAATGAACTGGTGCCAGGCCTCTTCCAGTTTGAGTGTCGAACGGCTAGGTGCCTCGCGAGGGAACTTCAGGCGCGGGATGCCCATGGGCCACAAGGCGCTGTTGCTGGCCGATGCCACGCCGACAAATACCCGCCGGCCGCTGATGAAGGTCAGCAGCAAGCGTGGGCGACCGGGGTCGTCGACCAGGCGGCCGGCCTTCTCCAGGGCCTTGCGCAACGGCACTTCGAACTTTCGGCAAAAAGTGGACAATTCCTTGCCTTCGTTGCTGTCCAGCACCTCCAGCCAAAGGCTGCCGAACACCGGGAAGTCAACCAACTGCGCCAGCAGTACGCTGATGCGGTCACTTTCCGGCAGTTCAACGTAACCGCCACGTGCCCACTGCCGCGGGAAAATCAGCTGGTTGAAACGCAGTTCCCCCATCAAGCGCTCGGCACCGCCCTCCTCGCTACAGACAAACTCGGCACTGGCACTTTGCGGCTTGCCTTTGGCATAGCCGGCAACACCCAGGCGGGCGGCATGTTCGCTGATTTCGGCGCAAACCTCACCCTCGAAACCGGGCCGGCAATGCATGAACAGGGTATTCATCTCTCACTCCACGACGGCTGGCGCACCACAGGCGCCGGCAGGGCGGCGATGATAAAGGAAGTTCGGAACCTGCGACACGCCCCGCCGGTCCAGAAAAGGGTCAGGTAGCGTAAACCGGTCTAACCTGACCATTCAGCCAGGTCCGTGCCGTGCGGACCGATACAGAGCGGTGCTGCCGGCAAACCGTGAATATTTGCCGGGCACCGGTGCAGAAGGAGTTGGCAATGCCCTCGCTCGATAGCCTGAACACCCTCAAGCCCCTCAAGGTCGGTGACCAGACCTACCACTACTTCAGCCTCACCGAGGCCGCCCGCCAGCTGGGTGACCTGCAGCGCCTGCCCATGTCGCTTAAAGTGCTGCTGGAAAATCTGCTGCGCTGGGAGGATGGCGCGACCGTCACCGGCGACGACGTGCGCGCCATTGTCCAATGGCTTGGCGAACGCCGCTCGGACCGCGAGATCCAGTACCGCCCGGCGCGGGTGTTGATGCAGGACTTCACCGGTGTGCCCGCCGTGGTCGACCTGGCGGCCATGCGCGCCGCCATGGCCAAGGCTGGCGGCGACCCGCAACGGATCAACCCGCTGTCACCGGTCGACCTGGTGATCGATCACTCGGTAATGGTCGACCGCTACGGCACGCCGCAAGCCTTTGCCGAAAACGTCGACATCGAAATGCAGCGCAATGGCGAGCGCTATGCCTTTCTGCGTTGGGGCCAGAGCGCCTTCGACAACTTCCGCGTGGTCCCCCCGGGCACCGGCATTTGCCACCAGGTCAACCTGGAATACCTGGGCCGCACGGTGTGGACCCGGGAGGCCGACGGCCGCACTTATGCCTTCCCCGATACCTTGGTGGGCACAGACTCGCACACCACCATGATCAACGGCCTGGGCGTACTCGGCTGGGGTGTCGGCGGCATCGAAGCGGAAGCGGCCATGCTCGGCCAGCCGGTATCGATGCTGATCCCCGAAGTGATCGGCTTCAAGCTGACCGGCAAGCTGCGGGAGGGCATCACTGCCACTGACCTGGTGCTGACCGTGACACAGATGCTGCGCAAGAAAGGCGTGGTGGGCAAGTTCGTCGAATTCTACGGCGACGGCCTGGCCGAGCTGCCCCTGGCCGACCGCGCAACCATCGCCAACATGGCACCGGAATACGGCGCCACCTGTGGTTTCTTCCCGGTCGACCAGGTCACCTTGGACTATCTGCGCCTTTCGGGCCGCCCCGAAGCGACCGTGCAGTTGGTCGAACAGTACTGCAAGGCGCAGGGCATGTGGCGCCTGCCCGGCCAGGAGCCGTTATTCAGCGACACGCTGGCGCTGGACATGGACGACGTCGAAGCCAGCCTGGCCGGGCCCAAACGGCCACAGGACCGCGTAGCGCTGGGCCAGGTCAGCCAAGCCTTCGACCACTTCATCGAGCTGCAGCCCAAGCCGCTGGCCAAAGAAGTTGGCCGCCTGGAAAGCGAAGGTGGCGGCGGTGTGGCAGTGGGCAACGCCGACCAGACCGGCGCAGTCGACTACAGCCATCAGGGCCAGACCCACACCCTGCGCGATGGCGCCGTGGTGATTGCCGCGATCACCTCATGTACCAACACGTCCAACCCCAGCGTGATGATGGCTGCCGGGCTGGTGGCAAAAAAAGCACTGGAGAAAGGCCTGCAACGCAAACCTTGGGTCAAGAGCTCGCTGGCGCCAGGCTCCAAGGTAGTCACCGACTACTTCAAGGCAGCCGGGCTCACGCCTTACCTCGACCAACTGGGTTTTGATCTGGTCGGCTATGGCTGCACCACCTGTATCGGCAACTCCGGCCCGCTGGACGAGGCGATCGAAAAAGCCATTGGCAGCGCCGACCTGACCGTGGCTTCGGTGCTATCGGGCAACCGCAACTTCGAGGGCCGCGTGCACCCACTGGTCAAGACCAACTGGCTGGCCTCGCCCCCGCTGGTGGTGGCCTACGCCCTGGCCGGCAGCGTGCGCCTGGACCTGACGCGCGACCCGCTGGGCTCAGGCAAGGACGGCCAACCGGTCTACCTGCGTGATATCTGGCCGACCCAGCAGGAAATTGCCGAGGCCGTGGCCAAGGTCGATACGGCGATGTTCCACAAGGAATACGCCGAAGTGTTCGCCGGAGATGCGCAATGGCAGGCCATCGAGGTGCCACAGGCCGCCACTTACGTGTGGCAGGCTGACTCCACCTACATCCAGCACCCACCGTTCTTCGACGGCATCGGCGGGCCACCGCCACAGATCGCCAATATTCACGGCGCACGGGTGCTGGCGCTGCTGGGCGACTCAGTGACCACCGACCACATTTCCCCCGCGGGCAATATCAAGACCGACAGCCCGGCCGGGCGCTACCTGCGGGAACAGGGTGTGGAGCCTCGCGACTTCAACTCCTACGGTTCGCGGCGTGGCAACCACGAAGTGATGATGCGCGGCACCTTCGCCAACATCCGTATCCGCAACGAAATGCTGGCAGGCGAAGAAGGCGGCAACACCTTGCATGTGCCCACTGGCGAGAAGCTGTCGATCTACGACGCGGCCATGCGTTACCAGCAGGAGGGCACCCCGCTGCTGGTGATTGCCGGCCAGGAGTACGGTACCGGCTCGAGCCGCGACTGGGCAGCCAAGGGTACCAACCTGCTGGGGGTCAAGGCCGTGCTGGCAGAAAGCTTCGAGCGTATTCACCGCTCCAACCTGGTGGGCATGGGCGTGTTGCCGCTGCAATTTAAGGCCGGGCACAACCGCAAACAGCTGGGGCTGACCGGCAAGGAACAGATCGATGTACTGGGGCTGGACGGCGCACATATTCGCCCCGGCATGAGTCTGCCCTTGCGCATTACCCGCGAGGATGGCCAGCAGGAACAGATCGAGGTGCTATGCCGGATTGATACCCTGAATGAGGTGGAGTACTTCAAGGCCGGGGGGATTCTGCACTATGTGTTGCGCCAGATGATCGCCGGTTGAGACGGAGCGTCTGGCCGTAGATTTGTTCTGTTCTCGAGACCGAGCGCTGCGCAGGCGGCGCTCGGTCTAATACGCGCCTATGCCCCAAAGCCTTACGCTTCCAAGTCCCCCGCGTCAGCACTGGCCCTTGGCCATCCATTCGGTCATCATCTGACTTACCCGTCATTGAGTGCAATCAATGAACCAAATATCCATTCAATAAAGCCAGCGGCTTGCCGATACCTGTCGAAAGCCCTGCGGACTATCACCCATGCGTAACAACCAGCCGATTACCCAGAGAGAACGGACTTTCCCTGCCCAGCAGCGGTTGATCTCCACTACCAACGCCAAGGGTGTGGTCACCTACTGCAACGATGCCTTTATCGAAATCAGTGGATTCACCCGCGAGGAGCTGACTGGCGCACCGCACAACCTGGTGCGTCACCCCGACGTACCGCCTGCCGTGTTTGCCCATATGTGGCAGACCCTCAAGCAGGGCCAGCCGTGGATGGGCATCGTCAAGAACCGCTGCAAGTCCGGTGACCATTACTGGGTCAACGCCTATGTCACACCCATCTTCGATAACAACCAGGTTGTCGGCTTCGAGTCGGTGCGGGTCAAGCCCACCGCCGAGCAGATCCGCCGTGCCGAGGCCCTGTATCAGCGCATCAACCAGGGCAAGCCACCGGTACCGCGCCGCGACAAGTGGCTGCCAGTGCTGCAGGACTGGCTACCGTTCATCCTGATCAGCCAGGTGGGCTTCCTGATCGGCAACTGGCTGGGTCATTCCTGGGGCTTTGCCTTGGCCGCTGGGCTTTCGGTACCACTGGGCCTGCTCGGCCTGAGCTGGCAGCAGCGCGGCCTCAAGCGCCTGCTGCGCCTGGCCGAGCAAACCACTTCCGACCCCCTGATCGCGCAGATGTACACCGACAGCCGTGGCGTGCAGGCGCGCCTGGAAATGGCCATGCTCAGCCAGGACGCACGCATGAAAACCTGCCTGACCCGCCTACAAGACAGTGCCGAACACCTGAGCGACCAGGCACGCCAGTCCGATGCCTTGGCGCACAAGAGCTCTACGGGGCTGGAGCGCCAGCGGGTGGAGACCGAGCAAGTCGCCGCTGCGGTAAACCAGATGGCCGCCACCACTCAGGAAGTGGCCAACCATGTGCAGCGCACCGCCGATGCCACCCAGGAGGCCAACCGCCTGACCAGCCAGGGCCGGCAGATTGCCGGAGAAACCCGCGAAGCCATCGAGCGCCTGTCGGCGGCAGTGGGCGAGACCGGCCAGACGGTTACGCAACTGGCCAAGGACAGCGACGAGATTGGTGGCGTGGTCGACGTGATCAAGGGCATCGCCGACCAGACCAACCTGCTGGCACTGAACGCAGCCATTGAAGCAGCGCGCGCCGGTGAAATGGGCCGTGGTTTTGCCGTGGTGGCTGATGAAGTGCGTCAGTTGGCCCAGCGCACCGCCGAATCCACCGGGCAGATCCACGGCCTGATCGCCAAGCTGCAACAGACCGCCAGTAACGCAGTGCTGACCATGGAAACCGGCCACCGCCAGGCACAGGAAGGCGTCGACCGGGTAATGCAGGCCGATGAGGCGTTGGTAGGCATCAGCGAAGCGGTGGCCAATATCACCGACATGGCCACCCAGATTGCTGCTGCAACCGAGGAGCAGACCGCAGTGGCTGACGAGATCAGCCGCAACATCAGCACCATTGCCGAACTGGCCGACCAGACCGCCGAACAGGCGCAGCACTCGGCACTGCTGAGCGAAGAACTGACCAGCACGGCGGGCAGCCAGTATTCGCTGGTGGAGCGCTTCAACCGCTGAAGCTCGAGACTTCCGCTGGGGGTGACACCGGCTCTGCCGGTGTTCGCGGGTAAACCCGCTCCTACAGCGGCCTGTGTTCAACCACCGAGGTGCGTCCGCCACCGATCTGTGCCGAACCACCGATGCGTGCGTAGGAGCGGGTTTACCCGCGAATACGGTAGCGGCGGCAACGGTGAACGGCGGGTGGAAATTGGCCAGCAGGCCCGGCCCTTTCGCAGGTGAACCCGCTTGCTGTGTTACCAGTCCAACCGCAAGCGGCTCTCGAAGTAGCGCTCTTCGCCACTCAGCGGGTCCTCGAAACGCAGGCTCTGCGCCAACAGTTTCAGCGGCCGCTGGTAGTCATCCTCTTCATTGAGCAACTGCGGATAGAACGGGTCATTGCTGATCCCTGCCCCCAAGGCCGCCATGTGCACACGCAACTGATGGGTCTTGCCAGTCACGGGCGATAGCCCATAGCGCCATCGCTCACCGTTCTTCTCCAGCACCTCGGCCAGGGTTTCACTGTTGGCCTCACCCTCCACCTCATGCATGCGGAAAAATGGCTCGCCATGCACCAGGCGGCTTTTGTGCACCAGCGGAAATGTATGCTGCGGCATGGCAGCGGCAATGGCCTGGTAACGCTTGTCGATACGCCGCTCGGGGAACAGCCGCTGGTAGGCGCTGCGGCTGTGCGGGTTGGCGGAAAACAGCACGAGCCCAGCGGTGTGCCGGTCGATGCGGTGCAACGGCACCAGGTGCGGATTGTCCAGACGACGGATCAGGCGGCGCAACAAGGTCTGCTCGACGTATTCACCCGTCGGCGTCACCGGCAGGAAATGCGGTTTATCGGCCACCACCAGGTGCTCGTCCACATGCAGCACCACCTCCTGCACCGGAATCGGCCGTTCGTTCGGCACTTCGCGGAAGTAATGCAAACGCATGCCACGCTTGTAAGGCAGGTCGGCGGCAACTGCCTGCCCCTTGGCATCCAGCACCCGGCCACGGGCAAAGCGGTCAAGCCACTGGGCGCGGTCGATGGCCTTGAAATGGTCACACAAGCAATCGAGCACCGTCACCCAGTTACCAGGTGGCAGGCACACCGTACTGGCTTGCTGGCGGGCGGGGTCGAAAGGCGTGGTCATGGCTGGGCTCGAGACGTTCATGGCCGCGCATTATCGCCCAAGCCCGCCCCCTCAACCAGCCTGGGCCATCGCCTCGCAGCGCTCCTTCAGCCAGCGCAGTACCTGCACCGGCTCCCAGCGGCCAGGGTCGTAGAGTGCATAGAGCAACCCCTCATAACCCACCACATCCAGCCCTCGGTGGTAACCGGCCCGCTGGAACAAGGCCTCGATCTCGGCGAAGCAGGTATTGAAGTGCACTTTGCCGAACGGCGTGCAGTCGCCCGTCACCAGGCCTTCGAGGCGCAGTTCCAGAACCGCGTCAGCCACCCGATCCACGGGCATGCGGTTGACGCTGTACTTGAGTTGCTCGACATTGAGCATGGCTTCACCTCGATACTGTATTTATATACAGCATACGAACATCCCCTTGCTGCCGTCAATGCGCTTCATTGCAGCCCCGCCAGGTAGCCGCTGCCTTTACGCAGGGTCAGCACCTGCCTGCGCGGCGTGCCGCGCGTCACCGACAGGTGCACCCATTTATCGAATTCCAGGATCAGCTGATCGAAGGGCACCGTACTTTCGCTGACTCGCCGAACGGTCTCGCGCGGGCTGACCTCGATCACCGTGAAGTCCGCCGCCAGCCCTTGCACGTGCTGGCTATCGGAGGCGCCACCGATCAACCGATTGACCCTTTCACTGCGATACCCGCTGCTGATGATGATGGGCGCGTCGAACAATGCACGTACCTGTTCCAGCGCATAGCACAGCAATTGCAGGTTGGCCCTGGCTTCGAGGGGCGGTGCATTATCGAACCCTTCGCGGGCGGCGAGCTGGGAAACGGTCATTTCATCGAAGGTGAAATGTGGAGTGATGAACATGGCGAGCTATTCCGATGATGGAGAAGGTTACCGGCGACGGTGCGCCTCCACCGGATCATCAGCTCGCTTCACAGAACATGGAGCAGGGTTGCCACTCCTCTGCAGCCATCATTGCCCAAGGAAGGCCACCACTTGTTCGGTATCGAACGGCCAGTGCAACTCGGCGCCGTTGTCACAGCGCCGCAACACCGGAATGATCAGGCCATAACGTTCGAACAAAAGCTCGCTCTCGGCGATATCGACCAGCTCTACCAGCAGGCCATGATCGACGAGAGGCATCAACACAGCCTCGGCCACTTCGCAGAGGTGGCAGCCGAGGGTGCCGAACAGTTGACATTCAGGCAGCATGTGGCAGGTCCCGGGTTGGCATACACAGAAGCCTATTCTAGGCGCGCCACGCCCACCCTGCATCTGACCTGGCTCAATCCTGGCTGGTAGCACCGATCCGGTGCAGCGACAGGTCCGCGCCTTGGAACTCCTGCTCATGGCTCAAGCGCAGGCCATGCAACGCACGAATGGCTCCGTACACGGCAAAGCCACCGGCCAAGGCCACCAGCACGCCCATCAGGCTGCCCAGCAACTGGCTGACCAGGCTGACACCGCCCATGCCGCCCAGCGCCACCTGGCCGAACACGCCACAGGCGATGCCACCCCACACGCCACACAGGCCATGCAACGGCCACACACCCAGGACGTCGTCGATTTTCCAGCGATTTTGCGCGGCGGTGAAGGTCCAGACAAACAGAGCGCCGGCCACCAGGCCGGTGGCGAGCGCACCCACCGGGTGCATCAGATCGGAACCTGCGCAAATCGCCACCAGCCCGGCCAGCGGGCCGTTATGCAGAAAACCCGGGTCGTTGCGCCCGGCCAGCAACGCCGACAGGGTGCCACCCACCATCGCCATCAGCGAGTTGATCGCCACCAGGCCGCTGACGCCCTGCAAGGTCTGGGCACTCATGACGTTGAAGCCAAACCAGCCGATGATGAGGATCCACGAGCCCAACGCCAGAAAGGGAATGCTCGACGGCGCAAACGCGACCAATCGGCCCTCGCGGTAGCGCCCACGGCGCGCCCCCAGCAGCAGCACCGCCGCCAGCGCCAGCCAGCCCCCCATGGCGTGTACCACCACAGACCCGGCAAAGTCGTGGAACGGTGCGCCGAAGCGTGCCTGCAGCCAAGCCTGCACGCCCAGGTTGCCGTTCCACACCACGCCCTCGAAGAACGGATAGACGAACGCCACGATCAACGCTGTGGCGCACAACTGCGGCACGAACCGCGCCCGCTCGGCAATGCCCCCGGAGATGATCGCCGGAATCGCCGCCGCAAAGGTCAGCAGGAAGAAGCACTTGACCAACGCATAGCCATGGTCGACAGCCAGCGTTGTCGCCGGCTGGAAGAAGTTGACCCCGTAGGCGATCCAGTAGCCTATAAAGAAGTAGACCAGCGCCGAGATGGCAAAGTCGCTGAGGATCTTCGACAAGGCGTTGACCTGGTTCTTGTGGCGCACCGTGCCCACTTCAAGGAACGCGAAGCCGGCATGCATGGCCAGCACCAGAATGGCGCCCATGAGAATGAACAGGGTGTTGGAACCGTGGACCAGAGAGTCCATAGCGCTGTGCATGTTTTCCATGAAATAGGCAGACCTGCTGAAAAAGGCACCAGGACAGTTCAAGAACCTGCATCCCTGCACCGAATCGGTGCCAGCCCCTACCCTGTTCAGGTGAGCGGGGTGAAGCCTGCGTGGTTTTTTCTTGGGTTTGTCGTGGATTGGGTTAAGGTTTATCGGTATCCGCTGCGCGGGCGCCCTGAATCGGCGCAAAACCGGTCACAGGCGCTCCGCAACGTGGCAAAAACTTAGCAAGGCCCATACCAGCAGCCGCACTTGAACCTTCCATGCGTGCTGTCACTCGAACTACCAACACTCATCGACAGGGAGAGACCCATGGCCAGCAAATCGGCAAAGAATGCACAAGAGATATTGATGGCTGACTTCCAGGCCTTGGTGCGCGACACCGAGAAGCTGCTGGCCGACACCGCCAACCTGGCCGGCGACCAGGCCGACGAATTGCGCGAGCAGATTCACGAGCGCCTGGCCCAGGCCCGCGAAACCCTGCAACTGACCCAGGACTCGGTACGTGAACGCGGTCAGGCAGCGCTTGGCAGCGCCGAGCAGTACGTGCAGGAAAACCCGTGGCGGGCAATCGGCATCGCGGCCGGCGTCGGCCTGTTGATCGGTCTACTGGCCAACCGGCGCTAAGGGGAACCCATGGAGAATGACGCCAACGGCGCCGGCGCTTCGGGCAAGCGCCTGGGCGCGGCCATGCTGGGGCTGCTGCACAGTCACATCGAACTGTTCGGTATCGAATTGCAGGAGCAGAAGGGCCGTACCTTGAGCCTGCTGCTGTTCGCCGGCCTGGCGCTGGTGTTCGCCCTGCTGCTGCTGACCGCGCTGTCCGGGCTGCTGCTGGTGCTGCTGTGGGACAGCTATCGACTGGCCGGTATCATTGGCCTGTGCGTGTTCTATGGCATTGCCGCCCTGTACTGCGGCGTGCGCCTGAAGGCGGCGGTGTTCGACGAATCGTCGCCCTTCGGCGCCACCCTCGACGAACTTGCCAAGGACAGGGAGCGCCTGTTGCCATGAGCCTGCCAGAACTGCCAAACACGCGTAACCCGCGCGAACTGCGTAAGGCGCTGCTGCGCCTGCGCATGGAGATGCACCGCCAGGAAATCCGCCATGAGTCCGGTCAGTTGCTTGAACCGCTGCGCCGCGTGCGCGGCATGGGCAGCTCGCTACATGAAGGCCTGGGTATCAAGCATGCGCCACTGTGGGGCATCGGCGCCGTGGTGGCGCTGGGCTTTCTCACCGGCAAGGGCGTACGCAGCGGCAACCTGACGCGCCTGGTACGGTTGGGCAGCACCCTGCTGCCGCTGGTACGCCTCTACCTGCAAGGCAGCCGCCGACCCTGACGCTCGCCCCGGCAGAAGCAGCCTTGTGCTGCGAAGAGGCCCGTTCGATCGATACGAATGCATCAAAGGGCCGGCCTCTTCTTCGCAGCACAATGCGCTCCCTGCAGGGTATGCTGCTGCCTTCGAACGACAGGAGACCGCGCCTTGGACTGGCACACCTTGCTTACCCGCGAACGGCTGGGCAAAGCCCTGTACAGCGCCGATGAACTCGGGCGCAGCCCCTTCCACAAAGACCATGACCGCATCATTTTCTCCGGTGCCTTCCGCCGCCTCGGCCGCAAGACCCAGGTGCATCCGGTGTCGAGCAACGACCATATCCATACGCGCCTGACTCATTCGCTGGAAGTCAGCTGCGTCGGCCGCTCGCTGGGGATGCGCGTCGGCGAGACCCTGCGTGATAACCTGCCGGACTGGTGCGCCCCCAGTGACCTGGGGATGATCGTGCAGTCTGCCTGCCTGGCCCACGACATCGGCAACCCGCCATTCGGCCACTCCGGCGAAGACGCCATTCGCCACTGGTTCCAACAGGCCGCCGGGCGTGGCTGGCTGGACGACATGAGCGATGACGAACGGGCCGACTTTCTCAACTTCGAAGGCAATGCCCAGGGCTTTCGTGTGCTCACCCAACTGGAATACCACCAGTTCGATGGGGGGACCCGACTGACCTATGCCACCCTCGGCACTTACCTCAAGTACCCGTGGAGCGCCCGCCATGCCGACGCCCTGGGCTACAAGAAGCACAAGTTCGGCAGCTATCAGAGCGAACTGCCCCTGCTCGAACAGATCGCCCGCAAGCTCGGCCTGCCGCAGCTGGAACACCAGCGCTGGGCGCGCCACCCACTGGTGTATCTGATGGAGGCTGCCGATGACATCTGCTACGCGCTGATCGACCTGGAAGACGGCCTGGAAATGGAGCTGCTGCAATACGCAGAAGTCGAAGCGCTGTTGCTTGACCTGGTCGGCGAAGACCTGCCAGAAACCTACCGCCAGCTCGGCCCACGCGATTCTCGTCGGCGCAAACTGGCAATACTGCGCGGCAAGGCCATCGAACACCTGACCAACGCCGCCGCCCACGCCTTCGTCGAGCAGCAGCAGGCGTTGCTGGCCGGGCAACTGCCGGGCGACCTGGTGGAACACATGCATGGCCCAGCCAAACGCTGTGTACTGCAAGCCAAGGACATGGCACGCAACAAAATCTTCCAGGACAAGCGCAAGACCCTGCACGAAATCGGCGCCTACACCACCCTGGAGATTCTGCTGAACACGTTCTGCGGTGCGGCCCTCGAGCAGCACGGTGGACGTACGCCATCGTTCAAGAGTCGCAGGGTGCTGGACCTGATCGGCAACAATGCGCCAGACCCACATGCCTCGTTGCACAGCGCCTTCCTGCGCATGATCGACTTCATCGCCGGCATGACCGACAGCTATGCCAGCGAAATGGCCCGGGAGATGACCGGGCGCTCCAGCCCGACCTGAAACGCGTCGGTGCAGCGCGGGCTCGGCCAGGCGCTGCACCACGCTTGCAGGAAACTTCCTACACCGAGGGTAACCACACTAAACGGCACGAATAAAAACTAATGAAAAGTTACCAAAATCGCTTTGACAGCGAGTTAACCACACCTATTCCGTAGCCCATTTTGCTTTATCTTGTAAGCCGTTTCCCATATAAGCCTAACAGCCATTCCTCGCACGCCTGACGACTTCCAACTGCGATAAGGTGCCCACTGTCACCCTCAATCGACCGCAGGGAAGTTGAACATGCATTCCGTTGGTTTTGTGGACGCACGCAAGAGGTAAAATCCTGATATTTTCATATAAATCAAAAGGTTGCACTACAAAAAAGCTACATTTTGACACCTGAAATTTGACACCGCGCACATGGCTACTACGATTTCATCATGATCTCGGAGACACGCCAATGTACTCGTATACTTTGACTGCCCAGCAGATTGTGTTCAGGACGGAATGGCCAAACAAGCAGGGGTTTAGAGAAACGGTAGCTCCGCGCCCGAGCCAGGCCTCCGAACAGAGTCTGCATCTGATGTGCGGAGAAGTCTTAAAGCTCTGCAGGCGCGGCTCCAGATTCAGCGGAACGGCGTGGATCGAGGTTGCAAAACGCATGTTCCGATACGCTGAGGAGCAAGCACAAGAATTCCCTTCTCCTGGCGATCCCAAGTGGAGAAAATTTATTTACGAACACTTCATTTATCATCTGTCCAACCCTGAAAAACGCAGGGGAAGCGGTGACAAAGATGAGTTGACAGTGCGTTCCCAGTGGCGAAGATCTGTAGATTTCTATAAAAACCTGAAACAACAGATGATCGTTCCTTACAACATCTTACTACCATCAATGAGGCTTCCCGACGTTCTTGAAGACCGAGATGACTCGAACATACTCGACTCAACCGAAGAGCAGCTCTGGGAACTGGTAGACAGTGAGGAATTATGGCCAAAAATTTACTTAATAGACAAAGACATTAATGTACCGACTGATAAATTTCTTGAGAAGTTGCAAAGTCAGTTGGAAACACGCTCGAAAGGAATCATCCGCGCCTGTCAGATGTATTGGGATTATGTCGTTGCATGCCAGGCGATTGGCGCAGAACTCATTAACTCGATTCCTATTGAGGTTATTGAAGAAACAATCAGGTCTGGGGAGTTCTATGTAAACGGCAGGCATCTTGCCGACCCAAGCAATCCTGACGGAGCTGCATGGTTCCTAGCGGTCATAGATTATTATTTCATGCGAACTGACAAACTGCAGTACGTCAGCTACGAGCTAATGAAAGAGATTCCCTTCCTGCGTCCTATTTGCAATAACGCAAAAATCCAAACCCGAATGAATGAAAGGCTCAGAGAGATTGCTGGTGGTTATGGTGCTCCAATGGCTCGCACCAATGAAACCTTGAACCGCTTATTAGGACACATATCGGCAAGAGATTGTGCTGCAGCGGCAGCTATCCTCATAGCCGAGAATCCTAAATTTACGCCAATATCGCTCCAAGAAGCAGACTATTACTCCACTACAGATGTACCAATCCATCATTTTAATAGTGAGTTAGATCGCCTCATGTGGAGCGTTAGTAAGCCACGAGCCACGAGTCGAAAAGTTTCACCTCTGCCACCAGCCAGCCGGGAAATGTATTGTGTTCTTGTTCGGGCCACCTCTAAGGCCCGACTTAGGCTAATGCTTGATCACAACCCAAATTACCGGAAGCTCTTTTTGACCTCAACCTTCAACTGGGTTGGATTATGCCCACACATAGACAGCATATTCACCGGCCCACTAGGCATTAATCTCTACACTGTGCTGGAAAAAGAGTTAAGCGAGGCAGGTGTATCAAAAGATAGCTTCTCGCTAAAGCGAATTCGCGGCACCCAGGGCCTGATCGCTTTCCTTAAAGAAGGAACCTATCAAGCAGTCGCCAACACGCTAGGCAACTCCATTGCAGTAGTTAAAAATAGCTATATTCCGAAATGGCTAATGCTGCGATGGAACATCCGAATTCTTAGAATATTCCAAACCAAATTAATTGTCCTTGCAACTAAGGGAAGACCATGGCGAGTAGAGGCTAGTGACTTCACTTGCGAAGAAGACCTTTTCAGGTTTGTAGTCAACGCTGCGAGAGAAGCAGAGACATCAGACCCAATCTCGATAGACCTCAAAAAGTACGCCGCCGAAATCACAGAAGATGCTTCCAACTTCCTGGCCAAGCCCCTGCAGACTCACAATCTTTTGTTGAAGCTATCCCCCCTATCACTAGCGGCTACTTTTCTTTTTGCAGAAACATATAACGCTGCGAACACACAAAGCCCCGAATACATCGATGAAAGATCTGGACTGTCTCCAGAATCCATCATTACTCTTTCAAATCTTATTCATGCTACTTATTCCTACACCACTGAATCAAGCGCCGACAATCCTATCGTAAGAAATATTTCCGGAATCTCCGTACAAAGCTTTCAACAAACATACAGAGAAGCGCTCCAAATAAAAGCTGAGCTCTCCACTAAAATCATTTCAGTGAGACCTCATCACCACGAGGTCTTGAATGGTTAACAAGCGAACAGCCACTGAGCAATCAAGAGCCTTATTTGCAGCACTTATTGCTCACACTAAGGATAGCCTTGAAGAATCAGTTGACTATACTGCCAGCTGGTTAATCGAAGGAGAAATTGGATCGCCTTCATGGGTGGTTCGAGGCAAGAATGACACAATTGAAACAATTAATTTCTCGCAGCCACTTGGTAATCTTACAAACCTTGCAGACGCTGAAAATAAAGTCATCTTAGAAGCGATACAAAAACAGGCGTTCCTCCTGAGAACAGGATATCTGCAGAAGAACATTGGCTTTGACGTCTGGCTCAAGCACATACGTGGCTATATTAATATTGCGAGCTGGGCGTCGCTTCATGAAGAACGATACCAACCGAAAATCTATGGACTTCGGCTAATCAACGAAAACGCTTGCAAATTATTGAGCGCCGGCTATTCCCAAGGGGGATGGGCTGGAGTCCTGGAGTTCAAAGACAGAATCAGCGACCTGCTTTGCCAAGCCACCGGTGAATTGTATAACGGCTTGGGGCTAACGCCAGATCAAATATTAAAAATTTGCGAGCACCTAAAGACAGAAAAACTATACAGCAGCGCCGATAAAGACCAAAGCGACTCGGGGTTAGTTTCCCGAATTTATCTTGCAGAATTACTGGGAACAAATCCATCAGCTTTCCAGCATGATTCCATGCGAGCATTCTTGAGGCAGTTTGAAGTTTCTCTACAAGGCCCGATTTTAGTCGAGGGAACGACAAGACGTGCTAAGCACCAGTCACAGCGAGCATCGCTCTCACAGTCTCCAAGTACGTCTGTGACTAAAAAATCCCTTAAACAGTTCCTTATCATTCTAAAGTCGCTCGCAGCTGGCAACCAAATGCTCCCAGATGTTATGCCGAATTTTAAATTAGATATCAAAACCTTTCTGAACAACACTGAACATAGACTGGATGGCCATACAAAAAAAATACCTCACTCTATTGGCATGCTCGCTCTTGACAAGGCCATTGAATGGATTATTGTTTATGGCAAACCTATAGTTGATGCCACTATCGAGTTAGTTAAGAACTTCAACTCTCAAGAGTTTATAGATAACACCCCGCCGCGTTATCTAACAAGTGAGCGTCAAAAATTATTCGAGAAAATCATAACACACCATGAAACCTCTTCATTTGACAACCTTCCTGCACAACAGCTTTCAACGGCACTGGGCATAACAAAGCTAACAAGCTTATCCCCCAAATCCAACTCAGCTGAAAGCATGACTTTCGCAATAGCATTGGAATGCTTTGTCGCTGCCTGCGCGATTGTCATTGGCCTAACCAAACCCATCCGCGCAAGTGAGCTTGCAAACATCAAAAGAAACTCGCTATTCCTCCAAACTAATGGCGAAGGCGCCTTTCTAAAACATCCTTCGCTAAAAAAAGGCTTGGAGAATCCACCTATCATTAGCCGCCCGATACCCTATATATCTGCAGTAGCCGTGGAACTTTTGTCAGTCCTAGGCAACAATTTAAAAACCATATACAAGGATACCTCTGCGCATTCAGCCGACCTGTTTTATTTCCCATCTTCTAAAGGCTTCAACTGCCCTGGCGGCCAGCAAGTCGATGTTCGAATTGATACTGCAATCAGGTCATTTTGCGACATCATTGAGATCCCAATAGATACGCATGGTCGACGCTGGTACATAAAAGTTCATGAGATGCGCAAATTCTTTATTTTATCAATGTATAGGCACGAGCGATTCTTTACAGAAGATGCCCTACGACATCAGGCCGGACACGCTGACAGAAAGCATCTGGATGACTACTTAAGCGGTGACATTCCAGACGAAGAATTTATTCAATACACGATTGAGTGCATAGAAGACAAACTCATCGAACTCGAACTAGGTCAGATCGATGAAAAGGATCACCAAGGGCTTTCTGCAGTCTATAAGCATGCGTTAGAGACCTTGGAATGCAAATCAATTAAATCAACCAACCAATACAAGTTCGATCAATTTGTTAGAGCACTATTGAACCACGATGGATTCTTAATTTCTACATATACGATACGCCTAACCACTTACGAATCCACAGTCATCGATACCGATATCGCAATAAAATTCGGAGATCTTCAAGATGAAAGCTTCGACAATAGATAATATCCAAAAGCGATATGAATGGTTAAATAGAATCTTCAACGGGAAAATCAAAATATCTCAAACACAGCAGTCGAAGCTAACAGACATGAGATCATTTTGCGACCTAGAGGTTTCTAACACTTTCCAAAAAATCAGCTACAACACATTGAAAAACTTTTGCATCAACAATCGGATACCAGGTGTCGACTCCAAGATTGAAAATCACTGGGAACATTTACTTTCTCTTCGAGAAAAAATCCACACCACATTCATAACAAAGACGTCGACCACTTATACCTTAGCCGAACCAACAACTAACGAGAAGATAAACGAAGCCTTCAACCAAGCCCAGCTAGCTGCAATAGCCTACCTGGAGCTGTTCCAATTCATCAAACAGACTACTGAGTCCGACACATCACTTAGTGATGCGACAAGGCAAAACCTGTCTAACTTTCTTTATGAATCAAATCTAAAATTCGAAAACATTACATCTTACACCCAGCACAACCCAAAACCTTGGAGTGTCATTCAAGGAGGGAAAACAGGTGACTAAATTCCAGCTATACCACACAGGGATGCGCCTAAAATTTCCTTGGAGCGTTAGCTACTCAAGAAAAACTGGCGAAGCAATCGTAAAAAATCGGGTCACAGAAAATAACGTTTATACATTTTGGCCTAATGGGGCCCCCTGCATATTAGTTAACTTGTGGCTTCAGAGCGTCTCATTGAATTCGACAGGCGCAAGCGCGGAGACTTTCGCCTCTCACATGAGCCACTTTATTCGCGACATCTACCACTTCAATATCCAGCTATTTGAAGTAAACGACCAGTACTTACACGATTTCGCCGAGCGACTCAAGAATGAAAAGAAGTTAAAAAATAAAACCTTGCACAATGCGAGAAATCAGAATCATATCGCGTACACACTAAGGCGTGTCATTGACTTTTATATCTGGTATCAAGTCACCTACCGGCTTAGCTCTCAACCAAAATTGATTGGCGAATTGGGCACTGGTGCCAAGATAACAATCCAATGGAAAACAGACAGTATGGGTCGACCATACATCTACCATCCAGCAATTCCAACCAAAGCACCTTTGGTTGGTGATAAAAAGCCTATGCCTGACGATTTCATAGGAAGACTCGCAGACACTGTTGAGTCATTGAGAGGCAAGCCAAGAAGACCATTTGGTGTTTCTAATGGCCCTAAGAGTGAAGTCCTAAATGCGAAAAATGATTACCTCTACAGTAGACGCAATATTACCTTGAAGCTCCAGAGCCTTACAGGCCTCAGACCTGATGAGCTCAACAATATACCTCTCGATTTAAATTCCGAGCCAGTTAAAACCCGAAAGTTATTATTGCCTACATTGAAGCGCCGACAAAAGCCTGCACCTCTCAGGGAGTTCCCATTGACTTTAGAGGACGCGCTGGAAATATCCATATACCTAAATGACCGCCAGAGATTCGTAGAGAGCATTGGCGCCAAAAGAGAAACAGCAACTGATTTCCTGCTGAGCCAGAGCGGCACTTCAGTTGAGACACGCTCCATCGCGAGAGACTTTAGGAGACTCTGTGAGCTTTCAGGCTTGGGAGATGTCCAAGTATGCCTTTCTATGTTTCGACATCGCTTCATTACCACTCAAATCGCATACGAAATCAAGAAAGAGCTCAAACGCGATATAGCTCAAAAAGATCTATGGCAAGAGGCAGTTCAAAGAAGAATATTGTCCCGAGCAGCAAAGCTCACAGGCCATGCAGATCCAATGTCGTTAAAAGTTTATTTCAATGAAGCCTATGCGATTGCACTGACAAAATCTAACACTCCGACCTCGAATGAAGTTGAGTCACTCATAACAAGGCTCGAATCAGATTTACATGACATTACGAGCGACCCCGAACTTGCGCAAAATATTGACCTAGCCCGAAAGATAGCCTCAATCGAAAAAGCAGTCGGCCAGCTTAAGAAACTTCAACTTCAGCAACCCAGCAAGCCTTGAGTGCAGAGGTTTCAGCAGCGTCAATTTAATCTAAATAGATGAACTGGATCATCACTCTACATTAAGGGACATCTACAAGCATCGCAGAACGGAGGTAAACATTGCCAATCAGGAATTTTTGAACTCAAGAGGCACTCTACGGCGCTTCAACTTCCGTCGTTCATTTTTTATGAAGGCACTTTCTCTTGCGGTGCGATTTTTCTTTTCTATTGACCTTACGGCACTCAGCAACTTCCCGCGCTTTTTATTAAACTCAACTCTCTTCCGCAGTTCTACAGACATTGCCGACGCTGGCCATGACATCAACCTTGCCTCATCGAGAAACACAGCCCCCGCGACCATTCCCCCAGCCCACAGGTTATCGATGTAATCGTCCACTGACCGGCAGGATAATGCGAACTCATAGGTTTCATATCCCAGGCAGTTAGCCACCATTCCATATGCCAACATTTGCCTAAGCTTGCCCCCAGACGCCCTTGATACTTTAACTGACCAACTGTCATGCCCTTGGTGGTGCCGAGTAAGATCAATACGTCTGCGACGTTATCATCTCTCAGCAGGTAGCTTTCATCTTGAGCCCAGCTCGAAATATTATTAGCGTTCAGAAAAGCATCAAAATGATCTCCTAAGTGCACCATCGCCACCTTGGCTGTCAACTGTTTAGCTACCGGCTGCGGAGCATACAAAATATGAACCATTACAACCACCTTTTCCCCGAGATATTTTGCCAGCCTAGACAAACAAAAAACATTTCGCAAGCACGAACCCCCCTACTCGTCAATAAACACTTAAAGTTTTAACCATATATTGTCAGCAGCACCTGCTAGTACCATACCGGTGCACGATAACTGCGAAAAAATCCTATGAGTTGTGTGATACTTCTGCACACTTATGTCAATCTTCTACCCGTCCGACACGACAAGGAGCGTAAAGCCATGAAAGCCTTAATTAGATTATGGAGAAGGTTGTTCAGAGACCAGCGCTCGGCCTGGGAGGTCAAGCGGGAGCAGGCGTTTATTGAGGCGGCGAATGGCCTGAAGAATTTCACAGTGACGGATCGGGGCGGTGTCTCGATGGATCCTAAAGAGATTAGGGATTACGTCATCGCTCGGCGGCAGGAGCTCAGCCACCTGGTTGACCCTAAGCATCGAGAGAAGCCGTCAATGGAAACGTCAGGCCTCGCAACGGGGGCGTATGTTGAGGTGATCTCCTGGCGACGTCTGAGCGAACAAGCGGCCATCCGGTACGTTTGCCTACAGGCGCTAGATGGCCGTGGGTACTGCGTGGCGTCTACTCGCTATTTCTCCTCCGAGGATTCGGCTACCGATCAACATGACGAGGGGCGTCGGATCGCTCAGCGTCTGATGGGAGTGGTTAGCGAGCTGCCTCTCGAGTGGCACCCTACCCTTGCGGTAGCGCTAGAAGCGCACGAGTCGGCAATCTGAGCTGTGTGAGATACGGACGGCACGTTGACCCCATACTGCACGATCACCAATGCCCTCAGATGTGAGCTCGAAAGCCTAATCAGCCGTAACGGTATGCGTATAACATACTGATATCTCGTCGGATTATTTGAATAACCACCCACCTCGCCTTGACCCTTTCCGCCCTGCAGTCTTCATTCCTCATACCACAAGGAGGAATGCACATGTCGACACCTGTTCTGTTCCACCCTGAGTGTGATCCCGTGACGGTGGTCGGTGGGCCCGATTACGTCATCTACAGCTGTCTGCAGTGGCGAGACCAGAATCTGCGGGCAATGAACCAAGCGGCGAAGCAGACCTTTTGCGTGATGCACGGCGACTACCTCGATGATCGCTTCATCACGGCCTTGGAGCGTGCTTATCTCAGGGGAGCAATGGCTCCGGTGAAGCTGATCGCTATCCATGAGCAGGATCTGGATATCTTCCTGGACAGCAAGGTTTCTAGCAGCACCATCCCGGCGATTGAGGCTATTTGGGAAATCGACACTCACCTTTATTCGGGCCGGCAGTACACCGTAGCTTTCGCGAGCGAAGACGAAATCTACTTAGGGCGTTCTGACTACCCATTCTGGCCTGTGGTCAAAGAGATCATGGAGTCGACCGCTCTGGGTCTCAGTCCGTATGAGCTCCCCTGCTATGACGAAAATGACCTGGAAGATTTCAGCGACGACAGCTTGAGCTTCCTCCCTTCTATCGATGAGGAACAGCCATGATCTACTCTAGGTTCCTGTATACGGAGTTCGAACAGCCTCATAACGATGACGGTGAAGGCGGCTATACGATTTTTAGCACCCCGCAACCATTGGGTGTCTACGCAACGGACGAACAGTGTGTAGGCTTTCTTAACTTCGCTGTCTTGTGGGATGGAGAACCTGATACCAGGGTCATCTATCTGGCCGAGCAAGCAATCGTCCGTGACGTTATGGCGCCAGTGAGGCTTCTACATGCGCATGAGGGCATGCTCACCGTCGTCTATAAGACTGAGGGCGAAGAGTTCGACTTTGATGCGCTCAAGACAGCATGGGAAGACATCGGTTCTGGCGTACAGCTGGAATGTTGGACTGTTGAAGTGATCGAAGAATGTGTAGTAGGCCACTTGCTCTTCGGTGGGCGGCTGTTCCGCAAATACGCTCCCGAAATTATGGCTAGTGGTAATTTGGGAATGTCGTTTTACACCGAAGAAGATTTCTTGTTTGCGGATGACTGGTCAGAGGATGAAATGTTTGGCTCTGGGAAGCAGCAGGATTCCGACGATGAACCACCACCAAACATGAAACTCTTTTAGGTAGGCCAGTGCTGTAAGGGCCTACTGAGTAGTTTGGGCGCGCCCTTCGGGCCGGCTGTCGTGAACCAAGCCGCTCGCCGCATGGCGGCGTCTTGGCCCTTACGGGCTTCCATCCTCGCGTCTACGCCTTCCTGGCTGCGCGCTCCGCTTGCTAATGAAAAGCGTATTGCCGCAGCCGGAGGCTTGGCATGCGGGCTTTGGAAATTTTCAACCAAACTATTAAGCCACCTCGTTGGCCTACCTGCCGCTAATGGAGCCCCCCCATGAGCAAGCTGACCCAGTACAGTGACGTCAGAGTGATTTTCGAGATTGATGGCTGCCAGGCGGATGCCTTCATGAGCCACGGAGAGGCTATGACACTCGCCCAATTCTTTAAGCGAGCCCACTGGAGCGAGTTTCGTGGGTGCGCAATAGATGATGACGAAGCCTATTCAATACGAGCCGCTGTCGGAAAGGTGCAGGGTGCCCTGGCACGTAGTGGCTATAACCCACGCTGATTTCTTCGGTATCAGTTAAAAAGCTATGACGCTGTCGACCTGGATTTGCCGCTAGGGCCTCCTCCCCTTATTGAATCGGTGCAAGGCGCCCTAGCCCTATCAATCACTGGTTGCTCGATGGCGTTCAAGGTGAGTCATTTCCTGCTGCCACTTTGAAAGAAATTTCAACCAGTCATGCAGATAGGCGCCTTCAGCTACTCGGGTTGAACCGAAGCTTGCACACAAGAAGCGCTGACGCCATGGCTCGGGAATGAACTCATCACGGACGATGGGCGTCCCAATCGGGTGGGGCTCGGAGGCTACCTGATTGGCGAGCTCGTCAATGGTGGCGATTCGACCTAACCCAAGCCAAGCCTGTTCTTGCTGGTCAATCTCATCCAGCACCCTCACAACGCATGGAGCTCTTGGATCACCAAGCTCAAGGTGGGCGAGTGTCCATAATGCCCTCCGCCGCCTTCTCTCGCGGGCATGAAGCGAGTCATTACTGGCCATGGCGTCAATTCCTAGTGAGGCTTGAGACCGAGCCCGGCCTCGCCGGCAAGCATCCGCTCGACAAACTCAATCGACATTTCCAACTCGCCTTGAGCTTCCTGAAAGACCGAATCGAGGGATGGGTGGTCACCGGATGCGCGGAGCTTTGCTAGTAGTTCCAAGAGCTCTCGGCCCTGAGCGATGGGCATTTGAATGCTGCAGTACACGGTGTCTTTGGCGTCTCTGCTCATGGGCTCTCCAAAAATCGTCGAGGTCGGGCGCGCCCGTGCGGGTCGGCTGTCGTTAACCGAGCCGCTCGCCATGGTGGCGGCGTCTCGGCCCTACGGGCGTCCATCCTCGCGCCTGCGCGCTCCGCTTGCTTGGAAAGGGCTAGATATTTCTTAGACCTGGATGCCAGGCGATGGGCTTGTGATTGGAAAGCCCATTTCCGAATAGCGCTTGTGATGGAGCTCGCACACCTCTAACGCATAACGGTGCGATACAGCAGGGTTACCACCGGCTTCAGTGAGATAGTCCGCAGGGTTGGTGGCACGGAGGACTGTCAGCTCATCGAAATTGGCCTGAGCTTCGGCGATTCGCTTGGCGATGATGGTCAATGCAACATCGCCGTGTTCCTTGCTCGGGCCGTTATCCCAATAGAATTGTTTGAGATCCTTGTAAATCTGTAAATGGCGGCTGTCGAAACCGCCGAGGTGCCGACTCGCATCAAAGGGGTATTGGCCACTGTCATACTGGTGGAGCACGAAGTCTTGCAGAAGGTAGGCGGTACTGTACTTACCATCCAGGAGAATATCGCGGTGCTGATGATACGGTGATTGGCACATGTGAATACCCCCGCTTCCATCCGAGACTTTCCAGCTTTGTGATATTGACCATACTTTGAATCACATCATTATCGCCACCCTTCATAATTTTTGTCTAGCGCAACTAAGGGTATGCCAACTGCATACCCTTTAGTTACCTCGACAGTTTCACCACAGCTTGATAACCTTAAACTACACCTGCCCATCAGTTTAAATCATTCGCTCTCCTCCAAGTGCCAGCACCCTATGAATACGGAAACGCCCGAGATCAGCATCGCAGAGTTCAGAGAACGCTATCCGCTGCTGTTCTCCGACCCTTCTGTGGATGACATCTACTGCAGCCGTGGATGGCGTGACCTCCTAGTTACGCTGTGCGACACGCTTCAGGCCCACCTGGATCGGCACCCCGACGTTTCGCAGGTCGTGGTGGCACAGGTGAAGTCGAAATTTGGCGAGCTGCATTTCTTCTATGACGGTGGCGATAGCTACTGCATGGGGGCCGTAGCCCTTGCCGAACAGATGTCGCTGAAGACCTGTGAGAAGTGTGGCGCGCCTGGCAAGCAAATTGGCGGCAGGTGGGTAAATACGCTCTGCCCTATGCACGATGGCAGCCCCCATGCAGGAGACAGCTAGTGCCCACGATAATCAGCCTCAGCCAGGCGCGGAGACGCTTTCGACGGCTCGCCGCGCTCGTCGTCAAAGGGCACTCATTCATCATCACCAGGCACGGTAAACCCTACCTGCTCATGGATGCAGCCGAGCACTGGAACACCCCTAAGCCTGGCAATTTCAAGGAAGGAGAACATTTGTACTCCACCGTAAAAAAACCTTACCAGGCGCACCATGACCGACAGCTGTGATCGAGGAAGAAGCGCATGATCGAGGACGGTGTGAACTCACTCACGGCACGCGAGGTTTCTCAGGTTCTGAGGGAGGCGGTATTCGGGCGAAGCCAGATGCGAAAGACCGGGCCGAAGACTTGGGACGAGATGTTTGTCGGCCTTTTCGAGATCGACATCGGGGGGTGGCGCATCACCATTTTCAACGACTGTGATGAGCTGGACTACTGCGAGCGCTGCGAAAGCCCGGATGGCAGGGTTTGGTGTTTCGACTCTGGAGATCGATACGGGACAGATCCGACTGCACTGCTCAGCACCTGGGAGCACGGGATGCTTGAAAGCTTGCTGAGATCGCTTTGAGAGTGGCCACACCGTGTTTGGGCAGCATGCGATAACCGCACCTATGGCTTCCCTGTAAGAACTAAATCCGGTCTTCTTCGCGGTGGGTCATGAGCTTTCTCCGATGATTGGGTTTCGCCTCCACCCTAGCCCAGGCATAGCGTGCTTTCAATGTGTCCATCGTGCTCAACCGTCCTGGGCAGGTGGAAGACGGCCAGCAGTAATCCTTGCTTCATTGACCTAAAACCAATGGCCGATTAATGACTACAGAATCGAGCAAGGAAAACGAGAGGCAGGCCCCTGATGCCTACGACCGCAAGCAAACTCGAAAACGGCCCGCTTTTCTGAGGCAGGAAACACTTGATCGGATCGCCAACGACCACGCGAATGACCTACAAGAGCTTGGTTCGGGCCATAAAAAGCGTTGAGCTGGCTTTGCTGACCAACCCTGCGGGCCTACCAAGACAAGACAGTTGCTCTCCCCCTCACTGGTAGCTCACGCTAATGAGTCCTAGGAGCGGGCCTACCGAGCGCACCCAGCTGATAATCCGTCACTGCCTGAAACTGTTGTTCTGCGATGAGGCGCAGGCGCTCAAGCTCCTTACCTGAGAGACCATCTGCTTGAGCCTGGTGGTACCGCTTCATCGCTTCTATAGCTTCGGAGTACATTGGATCATCTGCCCGCAAGGCCTTGCTGTGATCCCTCCGTTTCATGGTCATTTCACTCACGTTGGGAGAGGCATCACCTCTACCTGGCTCAATCTGGTTGACGAAATTGCGGGGATGCAGCAGTTCATGAATGCGTTACACGGATTGAGTCTTCTGTCTGGGGAACGACGTGCATCCAAGCTGGCTGAACTGCAGGCGCGGTATGCAGGCACCCCGACAGGTGATGTGCTCGTTCGCCTGTTCGATGCCACGTGAATAAGCTGCAAGATTTGACAGCCACCTCAAGCACAAATGTAGGTGCACGCTGCTCCCTCGAAAGTGTAAAATGATATCATTTTGCCCAAAGTGACATCATGATGAAGTCTCAAAAAAAAATCAAAGGTATTAAGCTCTCATTAGACCCGCGTTTATTGCTTCGTCGAAGAGAGGAGCGAGAAGAAGACACTGCACATAGAGTACAGAGCCTTATCTATCAGTTTGATGCAGCTAATGAGAATGAACTGATCTATCAAGTCGCCTCGCACGCATGGCTCCCATCCATGTTAAACCCTGTCTACGGAAAATCTCGAAGACACTACGAACTCGCAACTGCCCCCTACAGACTGACTGCCCTTGGTTACGAAAGCTGGGCAACTGGTCTTTTCGCAAAAAATTCTCGCTTGCTTACAAGCTTTAACAAGTTGCGAAACCAGCTGAATATATATATTTTACAAAACGACCACACACAGGCTCTTTCAACTCTCGACAGGATTGATGACCTGTGCAAAAGCTGGTGGTCGATAGGGATACGCACCCATATTCTGAAAGAACTGAGAAAAGAAGACACCAAAGCATTTTTAGCCGACTTGCCTTCGAATTTCCCGACAGCCAAAATAGAAACATCGGTATTCAAGCTTCAATTAATGTCAGAAAGTAATGCGATAGGTGTATTCCTTAGCAATTTAAATGCTCGGCTACGTGAGTATCGAAGCTCCGAAATCCCCAGAGCACTAGGCATAGGAGCAATTGAGTCCTGCCGCCATTTACCATACTATCTTGACTCCGAGCGCAAGCCAGAACTAGGATACGTTGTTGAAGAGTGCCACGAATCAATCATAGACCAATTCATAATTTTCAAGGAAGTAGCGCTTGAACTCTCTTTCACCTTAGCGCTACCTTCAGAGCTTAAGTCAAAAGTCCAAAAACTCGCCACCCTGATTGCGGACACGGAATTTGAATCAATCTTACTGCAACCAGCCGCCCCATCAGACATCGTAGCAAAGATTGTCGAAAACTATACTCTCGCCCGCTACCAAAAAGTTATCGACGACACAACCGACCTCCTTAATTCAGGCCATCCTGCGTCCTTCTGCTTGATTGAAATTTACGCCAAAGCGAAAATTTACATTAACTCTCCATTTTCGCGAAATAGTTTTTTTGACAGCATAAGCGCTGATTTGGCGTCAATTCTTCAATGCGAGGCAAGTACCGCAGAAAAAATTGAATATTTGACGAAAATTTGCGTTAAATTTCGGAACGAGCCTTGGGCTAAGTCACTTACGTTCCACTTACTATCTGTCTTAGAGGAGACAACAGAATCCGATGCTGTCGAGCACGCAAGGTTGGAAACCTTATCCTTAGGTTGCAACAACACGCCGAAAGCAATTAATGGTGCAACAGCTTTCACATTGATTCCACGAGATCAACAAAAAATTATTCCTAGCTATAGAGCAGCCAAATACTTCCCTTCTGACAGTTCACCATCAGAAATTACCGAAGACAAATTTCCAGTAAAGTCTGACTACCTAAAGCTCAAAGCCCGAGCACTGATCAAGGCCGGCTGCATCAAAGAAGTCATGAACTTCACCGCCAGAGAATATCAAAAAAATAGATTTAGCTTTTACCATCTCCCCTTTTCTAAAGTTTGCGAGCGAATAGTTGAAGCCAGCGCCTTAGACAGTGACACCAAGCTACTTTGCCTAATCACTCTCGACATATACAACAAAGAGCATTCAAGCAGATACGAAGAACTTAAAAGTGAAATATTTGAAGATTTCTTCCTTATTGCCGGCACTCACAGACCGTCTATTCTCTTTCAGAACGAAGAATTAAATTGCCATACAACCTTTTTTCTTCAGAACCTTTGCATAACGACACAGCTCGATAATTTATTCCAATACCGCAACAACGACGAAGTAGTGCATGAGAGAGTTGCTATAATCGATTTATTGATAAAAGCCAACCCCAAAAACAAAGCAGCATTGAGAGCTGAGCGTGACAAAGTTCTAGAGAGCTTATTTGCTGAAAAACTACGTGCCAAGATTGAGTCAGGCAAGCTCTACGTAGATATCCAGGCCTTCGAAGGCCAAAGGAAACAGCTATATGAGAATCTATACGCTCAGGCAAAGGCACTTACTGGCGGAGTACAACTAGAACCGCTTGCGAACGTAAGCGAGCTTGAGACTTCGAAAGACTTGTTCAAGCTTTCTGAGCGCGACGCAATAGCGTCAACGGAAAAAACTGAGCTGCTATACACAATACATATGTATGCAATTGAAGATTTCGCACTAAATGAAACCTATGGCCTTGACAAATACCTTAGCGCAGAAATTCGCCACATGGTCTTCGTAGCGCAGCTTAGGTCATGTTTCGAAAAAACTAAACTTCTAACTGCCAAGAAAAATGGTGTGTATCTCCCAAATACTTTCTGGCTGAAAGAGTACATGTATGTCAATTCAGAGCTGACACAAGCTGTTGACTCGGTGCTAGGTGAGTTCTCGAAAAAAGTCGATGATCTGCTAGAGATGACAAACGAGCAATTTCGAGTAACCATCCGCCAGGACAATGAGGCGGGCATGTTCGACTTCATTCCCTACCACAGCAGATTGGTAAGTCTATCCAATATCATAACAAAATCGGAGAGTTTTGATAAATTCTTCGAGCAGTTGATACAGTACCTTTGGGATATAGCCGGCCAAGGTGCAAAGAAAGCGCAATTGCTTATTTCAAATGACTTGGCTTCTGACCTGTGCGAGCTGATTGACGACCTTGAACGCTCGATCACTGAGATTAGAGGTAATGTACCTATGGTCGATTTGATGAGAGAGATTAGGACTGCCCGTTCCAACGTACTGAATGAAATTGACATAGTTACCAACTGGTTTAAGTTTGTAGGTAGTAGAAATAGCAACAGTCTAGAACGCCTGGGCTCGGTGGTAGAAGCGACAGTCTCATCATTCGAGTCAATTTACGGCCATATCGGCAGAGAACTACAGTTTACTCAAACAAAAAGCGACCTATTCCTCTCTTACCGAGAAGCACGCTCTTTGTTTGTAGCGATATTCACTGCGCTAGAGAACGCATTTAAGTACAGTGAAAACCATACACCGGTTGCGATTGAGCATGTCAATTCCGACCAACACAATCAAATAATCATTTCTAACCAGCCCGCACCTAAAATACAAAATCCGGATGAATTCGTAAGAGAGCAGAAGTCTAAGTGGACACCTATATATGCAAACCTCAACCGCCAAGAAGGTGGAACAGGCCTCTATAAAATCTTTAGCAGCCTTTCAGACACATCGCAGGGCTTCTCATTTGACATTGAGGTTACCGAAAATCTCTTCACTGCTTGCTTAGGAATTCAGAATGAACATTTTGATAATAGAAGACAACTCCCTCAAGCGTGAGAAAGTCACATTACTATTAGATAGTATCGGCGACCATACAATCATGGAGGCTGCCTCTTACAATTCCGGCTTAACAGCCGCCATGGATAATGAATTCGACTTGATGATAGTCGACATGAGTATGCCAACCTTTGATCGCAGCGAGCATACCCAAGGCGGTAGATTCCGTGCTATAGCCGGAAAAGAAATAGTCGCCAAGCTTTTCAAGCTTGGCAAACTTAAACCATTCATAATACTCACTGGATTCAGAGACTTCAGCGTTGACACGCAAAGCTTAAGCATCGAGCAAATTCACGACTTACTTGGAACTTATGGCCAAGACTACTTAGGCTGTATATTCTTTGAGTCAAGCAACACCTCTTGGCAGGAAGAGCTGACAGCAACAATGGAGAAATTTCAATGCTGAAAGTTTTAATTGTGGACGATTCCAACTCTCGCATTGACCTAATAATAGAAACATTAAATTCCGCCTCCATCTCCAAATACTTGCGAGTAATCCGATGCAATAGTGCCGACACGGCTCGCTCCGAGTTACTAGAGCCGTCTAGCTTAATGATACTTGACGTCCTTTTACCAAAAAAAGACAAAGGAACCCCGCAGGCGAGCCACAGCTTAAATCTACTGGATGACATCAATAATCCCTCGAAGCCATTCATCCGCCCTGGAATGGTAATCGGCATCACAGCCGACTTCAAAGGACTAGCAAGCCACCGAAACAAGTTCTCCGAGTCGGCGTCAATCGTCCTAGACGGGAACTTGAACGAAACGGACTGGCTTTATGACCTAGTCCGACACGTTTCAACATTGATAGATTCAACGCAAAAAACACAGCGACTATTAGTGGATCAGGTTCTTATTAGCGTTCATGGAATTCGAACTTATGGCCAGTGGCAGGCAGCACTAGCCGATGACATAAAAAAATACTCCAGAAGCTTTGAGCACATCGAGGTGAAATACGGGTATTTTGATATTTTATGCTTTTACCTTCCATCCACTAGAGCTAAAAAAGTCAAGCAGCTTGGCGAAAGAGTTTCAAGAATAATTAAAAGCCACGACGGCAAGCGAATCTGCCTAGTTGGCCACAGCTTCGGCACCATTATCCTTAAATATGCTTTCGATCAGCTAGATAACGAAACAAAAGTCGACAACGTTATTCTCTGCGGATCACCTTTACATGAGAGCACTTGCATCGACAATATTATTTCAAAGTCTTCCTTAACCATCAATGAGTGCGGGCTAAACGACAACGTCTTACTGCTTTCAAAGTATCTAGTACCTCAACTAGGCTACGCAGGACGCGTAGGATTTTACATGGAAAACAGCTCAGCATTTCTAAATAGATACCACGAAGGTGGCCACAGCCTCTATTTTGAAAAAACAATATCAGACCAGAATTTTTATGAAGAAAACTGGACTTCGATCATCCTAGGCAACAGCGCCCCAATTAGGATTGACAGTCGTAAATCGTCGGCTAGGGATATCTCTGAGATTCTAAGCAAAGCTGCCTCATCCATTAAGGATTATCGCTATCTTGGGGCCTTTGCAAGCATAGCAGCGCTAGGCTACTTAGCCTTCAAGTTAACATACGGCTGACACATGATCACTCTTTGGTCGGTAAAGTGAATTCAGTTTTAGCCGAAAGCCAATGCGCTGGAAAACTTAAATTCCGTCGGTTCATTTGGAATTTCACCCGCAATGCATCCATCTGCTCAGCCGACCTCAGTGACCAATTCAGTGCTTCGTCTGGCCAAGCACGCCGGCCTTGTGCAATTGATAGTCGATGACGGTTTGGTATAGGTGGTCAGCCTCAATGCGAAGCCTCTCCACCACTTCGGCTGATTGCCCTTTATCCACGGCTTGCTGATGATCACGGATAGCTTGGAGAGCTTGCCGTAGTAGCGGCTCTCCTACCTCGGCCATTCCCAGAATCGTTCTCTTCACTTCGATCACCTATTCTACCGGCTGGAACGGTGTGCTTTCAGGTGCTCAAGCTCTCTCTGCCAGGTCAAAACAAAATTCTCGAAGTCGAGGAAGTACGCCCCCGCAGCCAGTCGAGTAGATCCCACACTCGCTGCCCAAAAGCGCTGACGCCATGGCTCTGGCATACTGTCATCAACGGCTAAGCGAATGCCGTTGTGGTACTGAGTTGTGATGGCCACCATGAGCTCCTGGCTCGATAGCTCACACCCCGTAGTCAGATCCACGAGAGTCTGGTCAACCTCATCGAGCTCTACCAAAACCTTCACTGCGCCGGGGTCGCCAGGCTTCAGGTCGGCAAGGGCCCGCAAGGCTCTACTCTTCGCAACTTCAAGCTTGGCAGCTGGTCATTGATCATGACGCATTGCCCCATCGGTCTGTAGCCAGCATCACCTTATAGGCCCAATTCATCATGGATGCGATCTCCCTTCATCCTGTAAGTGAGCTGGCTCATCGGCAGTCGAGCCATGAGGCCATCAGCCAATTCACTGGCGTGTCTTGAGTACAGCGTGACAGTGTCAGGTACTGCATCACTTAGCGGTACGAATGCTCCGACTCTGCCCTGGGCAATTTTCAGTATATTCAACACCAGGTGGCCCAACGTAGCCGTGGTCAGATGATCAACCGTGGCATGCTCCGGGTAATCAAAAGTGCCCCACAGCTCAACGACGATCTTGAGCAGTAGCTCAGGGCCAAAGTGTTTTAGGGCAATCTCCCAAAGCAGGCGCTCCTGATCGAGGGATAGGCTTTTGCTAGGCATAGAGGATATTCGACTGTGAGACTCTTTCTGGACTGCGAATTCACCGAGCTCAGCCAGCAGGCCAAGCTCATCTCCCTGGCGTTAGTCGCCGAGGATGGCCGGGAATTCTACGTGGAAGTAGTCGACGCGTGGCGAGAAGAGGACTGCAGTGATTTCGTGAAGGAGATCGTACTTCCGCAGTTGTGGGGTGGTGAGTACGCCATGCCAATCATCGAGGCCAGAGCGGCGCTCCTGCGGTTCCTGGAAATCTACGATGAACAGCTCGAAATTGTCACTGACGCACCTGCCTACGACTGGGAGCTGTTCTGCGAGCTCGCCTATGACGATGGGGAATGGCCCAAGAACGTCAGAAACTTGCCTACTGATGCCACGACCCTGATCGCGAAGAATGATGGCGAGGAACTGCCTCACCAAGCCCTGCTGGACGCCAGAATCATCACCAGCATGTTCAGTTAAAGAACGTACCCTGACTGGTGAGAAGGTCGGCCTCAGTTTGGGACAGCTTGGAAATCTTTTGCAATCAGCTTGCAGGGCAATTAATAGCAATATGCCACACCCCGCCTACGCTTAGTGATTTTAGGATATTGGGGAGGAGCTATGTCTACGATTGAAGCTGGGCCGGTTGCGGCTGACGATTTTGAAATCTGGCTGAGCACTCGGCCTAAGTGGCTGCAAACAGCAGCCCGTTTAATGATCGACTCCAAACGGCGTCCGAACGACGCAGAGACCGACGAACTGGTACGGCTCTGCAAGCTCGAGGCGAAGGGAGTAACTGATCCAGGCTTCCTCACGGTTGTTCCTGGCACTCTCTCTGAAGCAGCCAACAAGCCTATGTTGCGAATCGATGAAATTCTGGAAGTGCACGGTCTGAACGCCATCAAGGCCGGCGCAAAGCTTCCTATGGGCAGCAGCAATCTCACTGTGATTTACGGGCAGAACGGAACGGGCAAAAGCGGCTATGCCCGGCTGTTAAAACAAATCTGTGGATCACGCTCCAAGGACGAAATCCGCAGCAACGTTTTCGACCCTACTCCCACCGAATGTCGTGCCCAGTTCAAAATTTCGGTCGATGGCAAAGAAGATCTTGTCCACTGGGACGTTCCGAGCGGGCCCCATGTAGCCCTGCGCCATGCCCAAGTATTCGATACCAAGTCAGCCCAGCTATACATGGGCCAGACAGAGGCATGCTACGAACCCAGCCGAATGAAATTCGTCTCGGCGCTGATCGCCACGGCAGATGCCGTTCGTATGAAATTGGATGCAGAAAAGGAATCGCTTAAAAAAGCTCTTCCCGCGATCCCTGAAACGCTGAAGGGAACAGCCGAAGCCAAGTGGCTCACCGGCCTAAAGAGCACGACATCAGCTGCAAGCATCGATAAAGAATGCCTCTACCCAGAGGCACTCGACCGCGAGCGAATCGAGAGCGAAGGCTTGCTCGCTGAGAAGGATATTGCTGGTCGCCTGCTAGCCATTGGAAAAGAAAAAACGGCGCTCTCGAGCATCGAAAAAACGATGAATTCTCTACTGGACGGCCTTTCCGAAGAGGCAGCCCTTGAGCTGTCACAGTTGAAAACAAACGCTGTCCAGGCGCGAAAAACCAGTGAGGAAGCTGCCACTGCAGTATTTGGAAAGGCTGAGCTGGATGGGGTCGGTAGCACGACATGGCAGCAGATGTGGGAGCAGGCACGTGCCTACTCCACCACCATGGCCTATCCACAAGAGGCGTTTCCGAATACATCGGCTGACTCACGTTGTGTGCTCTGCCATCAGCAGCTCGACGCAGCTGCGAAGACGCGAATGACCGAATTTGAAGGGTTCGTTACGCATGGGCTCGAGACAGCAGCCAAAACAGCGGAGACTGGCTTCAACGAACGGAAAGCCCGGCTTCCTGTCTTGCCTGCCCAGGCGGGTTGGGTCGTGCAGCTGTCGACGCTCGGCTTCGAGGAAGCTGAAGCTATTGCCTCATATGGCCAACTCAAAGCTCGCTCGGAGCACATCGGCCTGGGTCAGCAGATAGCTGACGTTCAAGAATTTGACTGGACTCAAATCAATGCTGCCATCAAGACGAAATCCGAGGCGCTGAATGAGGAAGAACAGAATCTGTCAGCCCTCCAGAAGGATGAACACCGACAAAAAATGCAGCACCGTGTTCTGCAGCTTCAAATGAAGCAATGGCTCGCGCAAAACAGAGCATCAATCCTCGCAGAGAAAGCCAGGCTGACATCAGTTGCTGAGCTGGAAAAATCCAGTCGTTCAGCTTCAACGTCTCAGCTCACGATCAAAAAGACCGAGCTCGGTAAAACCGAACTAGATGCAGGTTACCAGGCTCGGTTCATCGACGAGCTGAGGCTGCTGGGTGGCAAGCGCATCCCCGTCGCGCCACAAAGCAAATCAGGCGGTAAAGGTAAAATCACCTTCGGCCTGAACCTGGTGGGAGCTCATGGCACTCATGGGCCAGAATTCATCTTAAGCGAGGGCGAAACCCGGATCGCATCGCTCGCCGCGTTCCTCGCTGATACCACAGGTTCGAACCAACTGGCCCCCTTCATCTTTGATGACCCGATTTCCTCCCTCGACCAAGACTTTGAGGAAAAAGTTGTCGAGCGCTTAGTCACCCTTGCAGCTACCAGGCAGGTCATCATCTTCACGCACCGGCTTTCTCTCGTGGCCTTGGTAGAAGCAGTGACTGACAAGTGGAGCAAGATGCCAGAGATGCCCACGGTGAAGCCGACTATCACTTCGCTTCGGCGGATGGACAAGTGCGCCGGCATCGTTGCAGCCCAGAGTGCTAGAGACTTAAAACCGGAGAAAGCAGTTCGTGGGCTCATCGACCATACGATCACCCGGTTGAAAAAGCTTCAGGTGGAAGCCGACGTGGACGCCTATGAGATCCATGCCAAAAGCGCTTGTAGCGACTTCAGGATCATCGTCGAGCGTACCGTCGAGTTCATCTTGCTTGCAGATGTCATCGGTCGTTTCCGGCGTGCGATCAATACCCAGAACAAGCTTCACAAGGTTGCCAAGGTCACCAATGCGGATTGTGTTTTCATCGATGACCTGATGACCAGGTACTCGGTCTTTGAGCACTCGCAATCGGATGAGCTGCCTAGCAACGCATTGGAGCTCGATGAGTTCGAGGCCGATGTGACTGCTTTGAATGACTGGCTAAAGGAATTTGTAGCCAGGGCTGCTTGAGGATATCAGGAGAAAGCTCAGGTTCCCGCGTCACCGGGCTTTCTCCTGCTAATGACCTTTCTCAGCGGCCCCGCCAAGGGCGTGCAATTGGTAGTCGGTGACCGCCTGAAAACGATGCTCAGCCATCAACCGAAGACGTTCCAATTCCATCCCTTCGACTCCATCAGCTTCGGCCTGATGGTAGGCCTTCAGCGCTTCCACTGCCTCGGTGTACAACGAATGGTCGGGCATGAGCACCTTGCTCAGATCTCTTTTCACTATCTCTTCCTTTCGCCAGAGCGATCTCGACACGACGCCATGCCACCAAGGCGTGTATTTAGCCTACCACTGCTGATCAGCTTGGACGGAGTGGGCGTACATCAATGCTTCGTCGGCGAGCTCCAGCATATCGGCCAAGGTTCCTGAGTCTACGGCATGGGCATCACGTAGCGCATATGCGTGATGCAGAAGCTCCCTGTGATGTTTCTTAGGTGCGAGGAGCAGAGCCTCGGTGTTGTTGAGCAGCTGCCGCCACTCTTGGATCGACATTACCGGCAGATTGGTGCCTGTCATGGCGGTATTCCCTATTACTGTATGGGCATACAGTATTCGGAAAGTGCCTAGCTGCATAGGTACTGCGGACGAAATGCGTCGCCGATGATCACCGATCAGTCGCTGGTACGAGGTACGCTTTCGCTGTGGGTGGTGATAGCTCGCCCAGATGAATTACCTGACCGCATCACCAAAGAAAAAGCCCCCGTAAGGGGGCTTTTGCAAACCATCGGTGGAGCGTGTTACTGGGCGAGCCAGCCTTCCACCACGTCGCCACCATACTGAGCTTTCCACTCCTTGAGCAGCTTGTGATTGCCGCCCTTGGTCTCAATGATTTCGCCGTTGTGCGGGTTCTTGTACTGCTTTACCTGGCGGGCACGACGAGGGGCTTTCTCTGCAACAGCAGGAGCGGAAGCGCGACGGCTAGCCTGGGGATCCAGGATGTTGATGATGTCACGCAGGCTATAACCATACTTGTTCAGCAGGTCACGCAATTTGGTCTCAAATTCAATTTCCGCCTGCAGCTCGGAGGAGCCTTTCATAGCTTCCAGTTCGGCCAGTTGTGCGGCCAATGTTTGCTCGAGCTTACGGAATTCTGCAAGACGGGACATAGATGCTTCCTCAAATACCGGATGAAATCAGTCGGTTACTGTAAACCATTTCAGCTCGCCCAACTGAAATTTTAAGTATGCATGGCCGTCATTGTTCAATTTCTTGCAGTGGCGTTCAAGTACACGCGCCTGAATCAGCAGTGCGAATAGCTGAGCCTGCCGGCGCCATGAGCGGGGAGCATGAATAGTTACCTCCCTGACACCAGCGCATGAACCAAGACCGAGAATTGCCGGTCAATCTGTTACAGGAGATAGCAACAGGCGGGATACAGCGAATGGTTTCATTTGATCTGCAAAGAATGCTCATTGGCGAGTTCCCGCTGACCTTTCTCTTGGAGGTCGCTGTCCGCGTTTCAGCGGCGTTTCTAGCCGTGTTCTTCTTTCTGAAATTCAGTGGTCGACGTGGAATTAGGCAGCTGTCCCGATTCGAGCTCGTGGTGATCCTCACCTTGGGCTCAGCCGCAGGCGATGTTACCTTTTATGAAGATGTACCCCTCCTCCCAGTCGCATTGGTTTTCCTAACGCTTTTGCTGCTCTATCGCGGAACCGTCTACATGATGAGACGCAGCAGAACATGCGAGGCCTGGATCGATGGGTTGCCCATCACGGTAGTAAAGGACGGAATGTACGAGATCCATTCGCTGCGAAATTTGAACATCTCATCCAACGAGCTCTTCATGGAACTGCGCCAACAGGGCGTGGAACATCTCGGCCAAGTTCGACTCGGTCTGTTGGAAACGGATGGCGATATCAGTCTGTATTTCTATGGGCCTGATGACACCCGGCCTGGGCTGTCAGTGCTGCCAGTCGAACATCGGCAAGAGTACCTAGCGCCGCCGAACGCTGGCCTACACTGTTGCGTCAGCTGCGGCTTCTCGACCTTTCATGAGCCTCAAGACTCAGTCGTATGTGAACGCTGCGGACATAACGTCTGGTCACCTGCACTGAATACCTTACGCAGCCGCTAGAACACATTTTCGCCATTGCTATCCCACACAACACCATCCCAACCGGGCGTGTATTTAACCTACCAATGCTGGTCAGCCTGGACGGAGTGGGCGTACATCAATGCTTCGTCCGCGAGCTCCAACATATCGGCCAAGGTCGCTAAATCCAAGGCATGCGTATCACGTAGTGCATATGCCTGATGCAGAAGCTCCCTGTGATGTTTCTTAGGTGCGAGGAGCAGGGCCTCGGTGTCGGTGAGGAGCTGCCGCCACTCTTGGATCGACATCACCGGCAGATTGGTGCCTGTCATGGCGGCATCCTCTTTAACTGTATGCACATACAGTATTCTGAAAAAGCCCGGCTGCATAGGTAGTGCGGAAAAAATGCACCTGCGATGGGAGCCAAGGTTGGCCGAAATCGAGCAGGGCTTGCCGAGCATCCCACAAGGCCTGTTTTCGGCTTACACAGCTTGGGTTCACGTAAGCGGTACGCGATAGCCCTCGCCCGATACTATTCACGTCCTTTTCACATGCGATGTGGGAGCGTTAGCTATCCCTACGTGTGATAGAAGCTCCCTCGCCCGCCTAGCAGCGGGCTTTCTTTTGCCCACAATTCTTCATCAACTCGGGCCATTCGTCCGTTGGGCTGTCCGCTTCATCGGCCAAGGCTGTCCTCTAAGGACACCAGCCAGAGCCTTTCTCATGCGACAGCTATTCCAATCGATAACTCTTCCCCTCGCCTGCACTCTGCTGTGGGCCTGCTCCGCCCCCGAAACGAAGTCTCCTGTGGAAACACCAGGCAGGCCCGAGTCTGCTAGAACCCAGCTGCTGGAAGCCGGCGCCGCGACGCTGCAGTCCAAGCCGCCCATTGAAGCGATCAACGCCTACCTGGATGGCTTTCACTTCTACAACGGGCATCCGGAGGTGCAGATGGAAGCGCACCACTACTGCTCCATCCTCAACGAGGATGTCATTCAGTGTGTGATATTCGACGGCAATACCAAGGGTGCGAAGATCATGGGCGTCGAGTACATCATCGACGAGAAGCTCTTTGCCGGGCTGCCACCTAAGGAGAAGGCAATGTGGCACAGCCATGGTTACGAGGTCTCCTCTGGGCAGTTGGTCGCCCCAGGCATTCCAGCACCGGCTGAGCATGCCCTGATGGAGCGCCTGGCGCATACCTATGGGAAGACGTGGCACACCTGGCACACCGATCAAGATAAAGCGCTGCCTGTAGGTGTGCCGCAGTTGATGATGGGCTTTACCACAGATGGGCAGGCTGACCCGGCGATGGTCGAACAGCGCAATCGGCGCTTGGGTGTGGATGCTGCGAAAACCAAAGCTGAGCGGGCTGACATTCGTATTACTGATGCTGATCCCCAGGCGGATGGCTGGCAGCACGGTAACGTCATTCAAATCACCGATCCAACCGGCGCGCATCTACACCGCCCCGCTACATCGACTCCGGCGAACACTAACAGCCGTTCCAGTCACTAGCAGCGGTCAGATGCATGTAGCTCTATTGTGGGCGTGCCCCACTGGGGACGGCTGTCGTAAACCGCACCCTCGCATAGCCAGGTTACGGCCCTATCGGGCTTCCATCCTCACGCCTTTGGCCCTCCGCGGGCCGGCGCGCTCCGCTTGCTATGGATAACAGAGCAGTGTCGAGGTGCCCCTGCTGGAAGCTTAAGAGGTTGCCACCTCATGGCCGACATCAAACATCAATTCAGGTCAGGAGCTTCCGCCTTGCCTTCGGCGTAGCCAAGGCCGAGTCCGCTGTCATCAGAGGATGAACTACGCTTCCTAAACAACACCGTAGATCGAAGACGCATTGCAGACGGTCGTTACGGCCGGATGCTGGTGGTAAGGGAATGGCCATTCTTCGGGATCCGAGACCCTCATCACCATCGTCGGGGTGCGCTCCGTGAGAATAAAACAGCTCCAGATTGCCCTTCTGTCACTCACGCTTCTCTTTGGTGGTTGTACAACAGCCTACATTCCCTACGAACCCAGTCACGCCTTGCCTGCTCACGATTCGGCGTTCGGCCGATCTATCCAGAGCCAGGTTGTCCCCCATCAAGGTCAATCGGGCTTTCGCCTATTCCCGGAGAGTGCCGAAGCTTTCGCCGCCCGCGCGGAGCTGATTCGCAGTGCCCAAAGCAGCATTGACCTGCAGTACTACATCGTCCACGACGGTATAAGTACTCGCATACTGCTGAGCGAGCTCCTCGTCGCTGCCGACCGGGGCGTGCGCGTCAGGATCTTGCTCGACGACACCACCAGCGATGATCTAGAGGAGACAATCGCGACACTGGCTATCCATCCGCATATACAGATCCGCGTGTTCAATCCTCTCCATTTGGGCCGCAGTACCGTCGTGACACGCACGATGGGCCGTCTGTTCAACCTCTCTCAGCAACACCGGCGTATGCACAACAAATTGTGGGTGGTGGACAATTGCGTGGCCATCGTCGGAGGGCGCAATCTGGGAGACGAGTATTTCGATGCAGAGCCCAACAGAAATTTTACCGATATCGACATGCTCAGTGTCGGCCCGGTCGCAGAGCAGTTGGGACATAGTTTCGACGAGTACTGGAACAGTGTCCTCAGCAAGCCCATCGAGCAGTTTATATCGTTCAAGCCGACCAGCAGAGATCTGAAAGACCTTCGCGCTCGACTGGACGACTCCCTGGAAGAAACGCGCAACCAAAACCATGAGCTTTATCAACAATTGATGACCTATACCACTCAGCCACGCCTCAACAACTGGCGCAGGGAGTTGATCTGGGCCTGGAATAAAGCGATGTGGGATGCGCCGAGCAAGGTGTTGGCGAGTGGTGAACCCGCTCCATATTTGCTGTTGGCCACCCAGTTGGCACCCGAGCTTAATGGGGTCAGCAAGGAGCTGATTCTGGTATCGGCCTACATGGTGCCTGGCCAGCCGGGGGTGGTGTACCTAACCCGTCAAGCCGACGCCGGCGTGTCGATCAGCTTGCTGACCAACTCGCTGGAAGCCACCGACGTACCGGCTTCGCACGGTGCTTACGCACCCTATCGCAAGACCTTGCTTGAGCACGGTGTGCAGTTGTTCGAATTACGTCGTCAAGCCGGTGATCGAAGCGACAGCGATACCAGGCCGCGCTTCTCTCGCAAGGGCTCCTCCAGCGGCCCTTCTAGCAGCTCCGACTCCAGCCTGCATACCAAGGCGATGGTTTTCGACCGGCAGAAAGCTTTTGTTGGTTCGTTCAATTTCGACTCGCGCTCTTTGCTGTGGAACACCGAGGTCGGTGTTTTGGTTGATGATCCGGAGCTCGCCGGACGGGTGCGCGAACTGGCGCTGGAGGGCATGGCTCCCGCGCTGAGCTACCAGGCTCGGCTGGAAGACAAAAATCTGGTTTGGGTTACCGAAGAAAATGGCCAACAACGCACGTTGACCACTGAACCGGGCGGCTGGTGGCGGCGCTTCAATTCGTGGCTCAGCAGCACGATAGGGCTTGAAAAGTTGCTATAGGGTGGGAAGGACAAATCATGCGATTGTCGACGAAAGGCCGCAGGCGGGTTATCAGCCAACTGATTATGGCGGTGAGTGTTTGCGTTACAGCAATCATCGTTGACACGCGGGTAGTAGCGCTACCTCAAACCGCTAATGAAATAAGGGGATTGCTGGAGTTTATAGAGACCAGTGACTGCACATTTATTCGGAACGGCACCGAATACGCAGGCCCCCGAGCCCGAGCGCACTTGGAGCAAAAGCTGAATTATCTCGAAAGCAAGAACAGGGTGAAAAGCGCGGAAGACTTCATTGACCTCGCTGCGACTAAAAGCAGTATGAGTGGCCGTGCCTATGAGGTGCGATGCTCACAAGGTACGCAACCGGCGGGCATCTGGTTACACCGAGAGCTCCAACGGCAACGGGAATTTCACTAAATCTCTTGAGTCCTCCGCTCCACGACCGGATGTTAGATGGAGCAGTTTGCGTTGAGCAGTTGGCCGTCAGCATCTCCGCTTAACGACCAACCTTGAAATACGTAGTGTCTAGGCCACCTGCTTCGCTGCTGGCCGTTGATCTGTAGCCAGACGTCTGGCTCTACCAACACCCCAAGCCAGAGCTCGAGTCATAGATTCGCCGGGGCGAGAATCGAAGGCTTCTTCATGCAATGCCATTCCACAGCCAGCGTACACACCGATGAACATTTGCGTCTGACCGGTGCGCGAGAGCCTGACCTGGACATCAATCGTGGTGCCGTCGTCCAGTGTCTCGTCATGAGTCCGATGATGAAGCACTGGATCCGCCCAATCCCAAAAAACATCACCTCGAATACGCATGCCGCCCTCCTACGACTTTAGTCTTATACGGAAACCTGACCATAGCAAAGCAAGGAGGCAGTTCAAGGACTTAGGCGGTAGCACCGCGAAGTATCAGACAATCGGCGCAATTTTCGATACAAGAAAATTTCCTTGTACAAGTTTGCAGCAGTGGTCAGGCGGTCAGAGCAGCCAACTGGGTTGCCAAGAGGCCGGCTGCAGCGGAATTCAGCAAGTCAGGCGTGAGCTTTTCACGAAGCACCCATTTACACGCGACTATTTCATGGTCGGCCACAGGCTTCTCAGTTTCGTGGAATCGGGTGGTGAAGATGTGATGCACGACGACCCCACCCTGATCGAGCATAAAGAAAGCAGGCCATGCCCTTCAATGGATGTCTCCTCACGTAGCTCACTTGCTGCAGCACTATGAGGGGTCTCACCAGGCTCAATCGAACCACCCGGAAAATTCCATTTGCCGCTATTTTCCGAACAAGCAGTACCTTGCCGCTTCGCAGACAGATTATCGTCGCCTTGGATTTACTTCTGCATTTTCGTTCGTCCCGCGTGCACACACTCGAAACATCACCACCAATCAAAACCACCATCACGCGACTCAGAGAATGGGCGTCTTCCCTGAAGACGTTTCCATGGGGCGAATCGTTCAATCTCATTGGCGCATCAGCCCTCGGTTCGCCTCGGGTGAGCAGAGCTTGGATAGGTAAGCTCTACCTCGATGGTGCCGTCGGCCTTGTGGAATTTCACCGAGACGGTTTTGCCCCCGAAGAACTAAGACAGTACCGTAGTGCTAACAATTTGCAATAACGATAAAATTCACACACACAAGTCAATATCATTTTAGAAGGGAAATTAGAGTAGGTATTCGATTCACCAAACCTTCGAAAAATCAATACATCAATTTCCTTGCGTGCAGTCATGAACCTAGCTATTACTTACGTCTCCAAGGGAGGGGATGGCAAAATGCAACCAAGATTCGTTATCGTTCCAGCGGTTCCTATAGAAAACGAATCATTCCAGGTTGGAAATCGGTTTTACGCCGCTACAAGCTCGGGAGGTTTTGATATCTACGACAATCAGGAAAAAATTAGAATAAAACGGAATTTCTCAAGTAAATCGCTAGCCATGGCAGCGTGCGAGAAGATGATCTTAGAATCGCGAAACCCGTCCGAGCAATTTCCAATAATGCGGACGGAATAGATTTCAAGAGGAGATTGCCTTCATGGCTCCGCCCACAGACAAGACCTACATTTATTATGGTGCTATTTCAATCGCAGCTGCCTTTGTATTCATTTGCATGGCTTATGAATTTTCGCAGGCGCAGCTAATATGGACAATCATACGTCACTACTAGAGTGTCTCCTTATTCTCACTGGCTCACTGATAGGCGTGGGCTTGGCGGCAGCTTTACTCCATTGGATCGTCTAGCACACTAAGCATGAACCGTTTTTGGCTCACCAATCCCATCCGACAGCACCGGAGGCTCCACATGCCCACCAAGCGGCTTATCGCCGAGCAGGCGAATCAATACAGCGACGATGAGTGTGTAAAACTTATAAGAGAATTTTGGAATTCAGGAAAATCCCTCAATGAGTTCTGCATAATCAAAGGCTACCCTTACTTTCAGGTAATGAAGAGATTGCTAAGTATCTCAACAGCCCCCTGTGAGCGCTCTGACAGTTCCAGCTGGTGTGACATCGCAGACATTGATGATCAATATAATGACGAGCAACTCAGCAGAATTGCCAGCAGCCTCGCACAACTGCACGCCCAATTAAGATCCATCAAGCAAGAGATCGAATCACTTATGAATGGGCTCCACTGTTCACAACCTGACAAGTAACGCCAAATCATTTTCGCAGGAGCACGAACTACTTAACCCATCAAGGTAAATTGCTAGGACTAAGCGACCTGATCAACACATTCTAATTGGCCAGCCTCCAAATTATTTCAAACACTCTCTTCCTGACTCACACCTACTCTAGGCAGGTGATATTACACGACCTTGCCAGCGCAATCATCTCGCCGTTCAGTTTGTCTTAGATGCCAATTCTGAGGCAGCGGGCTAATCACGATGGACAAGATCTGATAGATGCCTACCTCGACGGTGCCAACAGCTTTTAAGCCTGTGCAGTGAAGCGCTAGAGCCTTCCAAAGCTTACGGGCAGCGACAACGCAACCGCCTTGGATTTGTAGGATTGATTTGCTTCACCGTCGCCCTAAACCAGCTCACCGCAGACTCAAGCTCCACACATTTGGCTGTCACAATCAATGTGATAGTGCTCTCAGTCCTTTTCGCCATGCTGGCGTGGCAGCTGGATTGGAACAGGGCTGTGGTAGACGGTCATAAAATTTCAGTCCGCGCTGGCTTCTATTCTCAGCGCTGGCCGCTCAAGGTCATTTACGCGCCTTGGAGCGAGCCCCCCCTCAACGAGTTCCACAGGTGAAACAGCGTCCATATGTACGGATGCTCGGCAAGTTATTACTCACACGCCGAAACTGCCCGCTGCTTCGTCCTGGCCATTGATCATCCGAAAGTCCGTTGCTTACATCTAGAGGGATACCCTCCCCTTTGCCTGGACAGCGAAACTCACTCACGGCTTTTGACACACGCTTCGGGAAGACCTCATGAATAAATTGATCCTACCCGCCGCCATCTTCGTTAGCGTGATCATCGCTGGGAGGGTATCAGAGCATTTCGGGTTAGACGGGAGCTGGAAAATCGGTTTGCTCTGCTTAGTGGCAGCTGTTGTGCAGATAGCAATTACTCGTGTTCAGCTATCACGCGAGAAAAAGCACTCGGCTTAGGTGCCAATTCAATAATGGCGGCTGTAGAGGTATGGCGAGGATCATAGAGTCCTCAGGGAAAACGGACTGCTCAGCCTGAAGCCATCACATATGGGAGGCTATTCCTTCACTCAATTTTCACAGAGCTTGAGATACCCTGAAGCTATCCCTACGTGTGACAGACCTTGCCCGCCTTGCAGCGGGCTTTCTTTTGCCCCCAATTCTTCATCGGTTCGGAGCATTCGTCACTTAGACTGCCCGCTTATGAAATTGATGCCAGTTAGTGGCAGCGCTCGCCAACGTCAAGTATCTATGAGTTCGTCGGCAATCACCGCCAGTCGGCTCCCGACCTTTTCCTTCAGAGCCCCAATGAACCGGGTAATCTTGGCGTCGATGAACTGCCGCGATGAGTACACCGCATACACATTCCGTTCCTCAGTGAAATAATCGGGAAGCACACGTACCAGTTTCCCCGCGCGTAAATCGTCGATGGCTGCGAAGCCCGCGAGCAAGCCGATACCCGCACCGCTTCTGACCGCCACAGACATAGCCTCCATGTCATTCACACTGAAGCCTGGCCCGCTGGGGATGAACGTTGCATCGCCCATTCGACTCTTGAGCTGCCACTCATCTCGGGCGTAATCGACGGTACCTAGCAACAGGCATCGATGATCAACCAGATCCGCAGGTGTCTCGGGTGCTCCATGGTTCGCTAGGTAATCTGGCGATGCCACCAACACGCAGTGGCTGACTCCAATTTTCTGGCTCACATAGCTTGAGTCTGGCAGCACCCTGGCGATCTGAATCGATACGTCCAACTGGTCTTCCAGCAGATTCGGCATACGCTGCGAGAGCATCAAGTCGACCGTTACGTCACCAAACGCCTTGCGGTACTCCAGTGCGGCCTCAGTAACAAGGTGTCGAGCAAGGCCAGGCACACAATGGACGCGGAGAGTGCCTCGTGGTTGGAGCAATGCATTGCTCGCTTCTGCTTCAGCGTTTTCCAGGTCGGCCAGGATAACGGTGCAGCGCTCATAGAATCGTCTGCCCGCATCGGTGAGCGACAAGCGCCGGGTCGAGCGGTGCAGCAATCGTGTATCGAGCATCTGTTCGAGCGCTGACACAGCCCGCGACACATTCCCCACCGTGGAGTCGAGGTGATTGGCCACTGCCGTAAAGCTACCCATCTCAACGACCTTCACGAACACCGACATATTAGAAAACTTGTCCATGCCCTCTTCCCCTGTGCCGGCTAATTCACGTGTCACTGTGTGCAAATCGGTGTCCTTTTGAAAGCGATTTTACCTTTTCGCACAACAATCATTCCCTTCAGCTTGGCTAAATCCATCCCGGCGACCTCCATAGACTCAATTCCACGGGCCGGCGCCAGCCACCGTCTACCAAGTCCTGCGTAGCTTCGCAGCGCAGGTCAACCAGAGAACCCTATGAAGGTCACAGCCATGAACACACCCTATGACTCGCTCTATCTTTTTATTGGCGGCAAATGGATCGACGCAGACGGCCGCAAAACGGCGACCGTCAGAAACCCCGCAACTGAAGAAATCATCGGTCAGGTGCCGCTGGCCACTGGTGACGAGCTCAATCTGGCCCTTGAGGTGGCACAGCGAGGGTTTGAGCAATGGCGCAACACGGTTCCAGCTGAGCGTGCCCGGGTTCTCAAACGCGCTGCCGACTTGATCCTGGAACGTGCGGCACACATTGCTGCCCAGATGACGCTGGAAGAAGGCAAGCCCATTGGCGAGGCCATGGATGAGGTCACCCGGGCGGCAGAGTATTTCGAATGGTTCGCTGAAAGTGCGCGTCGCATCGATGGCCGTGTGGTACCAGCCAACCGCCCCGGTGTGCTGCAACTGGTCAAGCGCCAGCCTATAGGCCCCGTTGCTGCTTTCACCCCCTGGAACTTCCCGGCCATCACGCCGGCGCGCAAATTGTCTGCCGCGCTTGCCGCCGGTTGCAGCGTCATTCTCAAACCTGGTGAGGAAAGCCCCTCCACTGCCCTCGCCCTTGCTCGTGCCTTGGATGATGCTGGGTTGCCAAAAGGTGTGCTGCAAGTCGTGTTTGGTGTGCCTGATGAGGTCTCGAGTCAGTTGATCGCTTCCCCGATTATTCGCAAAGTGACCTTCACGGGCTCTGTGCCCATTGGCCGTCTGTTGTCGAGTCGCGCAGCCGAAGGCGTGAAGCCGATCACGCTCGAGCTGGGCGGGCATGGCCCAGTGCTGGTGTTCGACGATGCCGACGTGGAGCGAGCCGCGGTGGAAGGCGTCGCCAACCGCTTCCGCGGTACTGGCCAGGTCTGCATTTCTTCAACCCGTTTCCTGGTTCAACGGGGTGTCTACGAGCAATTCGTCGACCACTTCGTGGCTGCTACTAAAGCACTGAGGGTTGGAAACGGCATGCACCCCCATACGCAGGTCGGGCCACTCGCCAATCTGCGACAACTGAACAAGATGGAGGAACTGGTGGCTGATGCCGTGGCCAAGGGGGCTCAGGTATTGGCCGGCGGTGAGGCGTTACCTGGCCCGGGCTTCTTCTTCGCGCCAACGGTGTTGGCCGAGGTGCCGATGGATGCCCGCATCATGCATGAAGAGCCGTTCGGCCCCATCGCTATCGTGATGCCATTCGATGGCCTGGCTGATGGATTGGCCGAAGCTAACCGCTTGCCCTATGGCCTGTCGGCCTATGCCTTCACCACCAATGCACGGACGGCCATCGATGTTGCCGATGGTTTGGAGGCCGGCATGATCGGAATCAATCAATACCGCATCGTCGCTACAGAGCTTCCCTTCGGCGGCACCAAGGAGAGCGGTCACGGCTCGGAAGGCGGCATCGAAGGTATCGAGCACTATCTCACCAACAAATTCATCAGCCAAGTTTGAGGAGCCGTCCCATGACAGGTCTCAACTTTACAAGCCCTCGTGAGGCGGCCAGAGCTTTTACGCCGAAACTCTCGGCGTTCATTGACTCAACGCTTTACCCGGAGGTTTGGGGCGACACCTCGCTGTCACCACGTGACCGCAGTCTCATTACCATCGCGGCACTGGTTGCTGGCGGTCATTCCGATGAGTTGCCGGCGCATCTGCGGCGGGGTGTTGCCAACGGCATAACGCGTGAAGAGCTTGCCGGAGCCATTACCCACCTCTCCTTCTATGCAGGACTTCCTGCAGCGATCACGGCATCTGCCATCGCCCATTCCACGCTCGTTGACTCGGAGCCTTTGAACCCATGAAAGCGATCACATTTGAAACCTTTGGCGGCCCTGAAGTGCTCCAAGTGAGTGAGGTACCCGTGCCGGAAGTCCGCCCCGCCGACCTGCTGGTTCGCGTGCATGCTGCCGGCGTGAATCGAGCTGATTTAACCCATCGTACCGGTGGATATGGACGTCCCAATTTCGGTGACTCGCTGATCATCGGCCTGGAAATTTCGGGTGAGGTGATCGAGATAGGCAGTGAGGTATCAGGCTATCAAGTCGGCGATCGCGTGATGGGGGTTGTGGGGGGCGGCGCCTATGCCGAAATCGCGCGTATCGATTACCGCATGGCAATGCCGATCCCTGCTGCACTCGACTACGTGCATGCTGCAGCGATCCCGGAAGTCTTTGTAACCGCTCACGAAGCGATGATCCACTTAGCGAAACTGAAACACGGCGAGTCGGTACTCATCCATGCTGCAGCTGGTGGCGTTGGCTCAGCAGCCGTGCAGCTTGCTTATGCCACAGGCGCCAAGGTCTTTGCCACCGCCGAGGGCGGCAAGATGTCCCGCGTCGAGAACTTGGGAGCCGACTTCGCCATCGACTACAAAACGCAGGACTTCGCCCAGGTCGTCGCAAAGCACACCGATGGGCAAGGCGTGGATGTCATCATCGATTTTGTAGGTGAGGCCTACTTCAGCAGGAATATCAACTCGCTCGCCAAGGGTGGCCGCCTGGTACAGGTCGGTATTCTGGGTGGGGGTGGTGAAGTGAACCTCAAGTTGGAAGACGTTCTATACCGCCACCTGCAGATCATCGGCACAGTGATGAAGTCGCGCACACAGTCTGAAAAACATGCGATGGTCAGACGCTTCCGCGAACACTGGCTTGATCGTTTTGAGGGAGGAGGCAGTCTCGAGCCCGTGGTTGATAGCACCTTCCCATTGGCGAAAGCCGCGGACGCTCACCGTAAAATGGAAGCCTCACTCAATGTCGGCAAGATCATTCTGACGATGCCACCGGCACCTGATTCAATTTCATTCGCTCAATTTTGACGGAGCATGGGAGATTCTGAAGCCATCCCTACGTATATTGACCTTGCCCGCCTAGCTGCGGGCTTTTCCCCATCGGTTCGGGGCCTTTCAACGGTTGAGCCATCTGCGTCCCGGCCAAGACGGTCGTGTAATACACCAGCCGTATTCTCGCTTTGGACGACAGTTCCCACTCGACAGGTGAGTGACAGTTGCCCATCGATTAAGACCGCTCGGGGAGGCGTAAACGGCCTTTAACGCCCCTTCGACCACACCGCTCGGTGGGGTCATGGCGCGCATCGAGACAGACATGGCCTAGTTCGAAACTACCATCTTGGCCCTATGGGGCTAGTCCAAGCGTAGCTACAGTGGGCCCCAACGAAGACCAATCCACTGTGAGTAGCTACCCATGAACAACCGCCTCGATTACTTCAAGCTGTCTCCCCATGCGTCCAACAAACTGGTGGAGCTCACTCTGCAACTGAGCAAGAAGCCGCTACTGGCCGATCTTGCCCACCTGATCATGTTGCGCGCTTCACAGCTCAACGGCTGTGCGTTCTGCGTGGATATGCATGTGAAAGAGGCCAAGATCCATGGCGAGCGCGAGCTGCGTCTTCACCACGTGGCCGTATGGCGTGAGTCACAGCTGTTTTCGCCAGTAGAGCGGGCGGCGCTGGAGTGGACTGAAGCCCTGACCCAACTGCCGCCTCATGGTATCTCCAACAGCCTGTATGCGAGTGCGCGTGAGCAGTTTTCCGAGCAGGAGCTGTCGGATTTGTCGTTCCTAATCGTCGCCATCAATGGCTGGAATCGCCTCAATGTGGCTTTCCAGGCGATCCCGGGCTCGTCCGATGAACTGTTCGGCCTGAACAAGGCCAACCTCAACTGAGTAACTTGCTGATCAACGCGCCAAGCTGCTCGCCTGGAGCAGTCGTGGCGCAGTTGGTAAAACTCAGGAGCAGACCTGACTGACGCTGCGATGAGGCAGCCCAGCGCGACAACGCTTGTACCGACATGCCCCTTGCCAGCACCTGCTCGGCCAGGGCGGTGTCACTTACGTCCTCCGGCAACCGCAGTACTAGGTGCATGCCGCCTGGCGAGCGTTCCACCTGCATACCCTTCGGTAAGCTCCGCTCCAGTGCTTCGATGGTCAATGCCCGTCGCTCGTTGTAGAGGCGGCGCATGCGTTGGATATGCCGAGCGAAGTGTCCCTCGGCAACGAACTCCGCCACCAAAGCCTGGGTAATTGACGGTGACCCGGCAGCAAACAAGGCCCGGCCGACGCGCTCGAACGCTGCCACCTGCGCCTGCGGCACCACCAGATAAGCCAGGCGAATACCGGGAAACAGCACCTTGCTGAAGGTGCCGGCATACAGCACGCGCCCATGGCGATCCAAGCTGGCCAGCGCTGGAAGTGGACGGCTGACGTAGCGGTACTCGCCGTCGTAATCGTCCTCGACAATCCAGCCACCGGTGCGGGCAGCCCAATCGAGTAGCAGTTGCCGGCGTGGCAGCGACAGTGCCATCGACAGCGGGCTCTGATGCCCAGGTGTCACCATGGCGACCTGAGCAGCCCGAGAACCCGCGATGGCGTGTTCTACATTCATACCATCGGCATCAACCGGCACCGCTTCCAGCTCCAGGCCGAACTGGCGAAGCACCTGGCGCGTAGTGGGATAGCCCGGGTCTTCCACCCAGGCGCACTCGCCTGGCTGCAACAGGGTATGTGCGACTAAGGACAGGCTATTGCGCCAACCGCTGGTGATAAACACCTGATGGGCACCGCAATCGATACCTCGGGACACCTGCAGATACGAAGCAATGGCGCTACGCAACGCTGCCAGGCCGTGGGGTGCCGGATAGTCCAGATCTCCCAGTCGCATCCCACGGAGATACCGAGCACCTAGACGCGCCCATATCTTGCGCGGAAATGCATCCAGCGCCGGTACCCCCATCTGGAACGGCAACAGCTGCGGTGGACGCCAGAGCGAATCAGGCGCGTCTTCGATCACTTGGCTGCTGACTGGTAATGCGGTGGCCGCTGACACAGGCTTCTGCAGTTCAGGATTGATTACGGTGCCTTTCTGCCCGAGCGCCAGGAGGTACCCCTCGCTGGCCATCAGCGAATAGGCCAGTTCGACGGTGCCACGGGCCACCCCCAGCTCCTTAGCCATGGCGCGCGCCGACGGCAAGCGGTCACCGGGGGACAACGTGCCAGCGGCAACGGCGGCCAGCACGCGGTCGTACAGTTGACGATAGAGGGGCAAGGCGGACTGCTCTTCCAAGGGAGCAAAAGGCGGCTTGGGGGAGGTCATCATGGCCTAGTTCATATCCCATTTCTTGGCTCAATCAAGTGGGTCAATGGTAGTCCAATATAGCGCCATCACCTACTCATGAGGGCAACTCCCATGACATTCCCTTTGCACAACTTCATACCCAGCGTGCTCGACCTGGCCGACACGGCCCTGCGTCCCCTGGACAGCACCCATGACCTGTGCAGCGCATTCCCGGTAATGCAGCAATTGCGCCCTCATCTGACGAGCGAAGCCGACTTCGTCAGCCGCATCGAGCGTATGCGCGTTGAAGGCTATCGCCTGATTGGCGCTTATGACTCAGGCGTTCTTGTGGCACTGGCTGGTTACCGCTTACAGGAAAACCTGGTCTACGGCGCATTCCTGTATGTCGATGACCTTGTAACCGCCGAGGCTCAGCGGGGTGGCCAGTGGGGGTCGCGCTTATTGCAAGCCTTGGAACGACTGGCGCGCGCCAGCGGTTGTGCACGCCTGGTGCTCGACACGGGTTTGGCCAACGCCCGCGCGCAACGTTTCTACTTCCGCGAAGGCCTGTTGACGGGTGCACTGCGCTTTCAAAAACAGTTCGATACCCCGTAACCCGCACGCACATCCAAGGAGGCAAACCCCATGACATCGTCCCAACAGCCACTTGCTCCTTTGCGCATTCTTCGCCTGGTCGCCAGCCCCAATGCAGAGGCTTCGGAAAGTCTGAAACTGTCCCAGCAGATCCTGTTTGCCTTAGCCAGTCAGGCCGGCAGAAGGGGTATCCAGTTGACCGATTTAGACCTCAACACCTTGGCCCCAGTCGATGCGCCTTACGCCCAGGCGCTAGCCAATCAGCGCGTAGTCATAGCAAGCGGTCAGGAGGGTACGTTGAGCCGTTCCGACGAGTTGATCGACCAGCTGCAGGCATGCGACGTACTGCTGATTGCCACGCCGATGCACAACTACAGCGTGCCCGCCCCACTCAAGATGTGGATCGACCAGGTGGTACGCGTGGGCAAAACGTTTCTGGGCACCGCCAAAGGTAAAATCGGAACGCTGACGGATCGTCCGGTTTACGTCGCAATAGCTTGCGGAGGCTACATCAGCGGCCAGCATGCCCGTCAACCCGATTTTCTGCGCCCCTACCTGTCCGCCGTCCTCGCCACCATCGGTCTCAATCACGTGTACTACTTCACCGTTGAAGGTACCGCCAAGGGTGTGGAGTCACTGAATACTGGAAGGGAAACAGGGTACGGTGAGGTGCAGGCGTTCTTTGGTAGGGATAGCCATAGCGTGGATCAAGTCTGCACGCTTTAAGACCATCTTCAAATTCAAGCGTATAGGTTTGCACATCAGCTGGGCGGTGTGCCGTCAAGCGGCAATCCGCATGTCACGCTCTTCATTGCTCAAAGAAAGGAAAAGAAATCATGAGTCGACTCAATTGGTTTGAAGCTTCGCCTAGTGCAGCCAAGGCTCTTGGCGGGCTGCATAATTTCGTGACCACCGCGACAAATTTGCCAGCCCCGTTGATTCACCTTGTGTTTCTCAGGGTGTCTCAAATCAACGGCTGCGCCCATTGCATCGATCTGCACTCACGCGATCTGATCAAAGCAGGTATGTCAGTGGACAAGGTGCTGTTAGTACCGGTATGGCATGAAGCGCACTATTTGTTCTCGGATCAGGAGCGCTCAGCATTGGCCTGGGCAGAAGAAGTCACGCGTGTAAGCGAGACACATGTATCCGACGGAGCTTATGCAGCAGCATCAACGATGTTTGCAGAAAAGGATCTTGTCGACCTGACAGCGGCTATTGCCGCAATGAACGCTTTCAACCGTATGGGCGTCAGCTTCCGACTAAAGCCTGCGGCTAGAGCTTGATGGCATAGACATTTAATATGTTAAAGCATACTTTAGTGATCACCTAGATCGTCTCCTACAGTCGGACTCTGTCTGTTAGCTGTCTTTCGAGGGTAGCAATTTTGGGTCAACACCTAGCGGTCGCGAACTAATACTATCGATACAGTGTATGAAACGCCGGAATGTACATGGCGATGTTGACAATAGAGGCCCGTGCATAGGAGCGGGCCGCTCAGAGAGCAACTCCCGCCTCGTTCAGTTCTCCAGTTCGTCTTTGATGATCTTACCGTCGTGAGTATCAACCTAGAATTCGTACTGCTTGCCGTCAGCCTTGATGCGCTCGCCTTCCCAGTGACCATCGTCGGCCTCGATCTTGGTGATCTGCGTGTAGCCGGCACCTTTCAGCGTCGCCTCAGCCTTATCTTTGTTCACCTTCCAGTCAGCACCGGGCGTATCAGCCCATGCGGAAGAAGCGCCCATAGCACCAACCAATGCAAGGCCGGTGAAAAGTCGAGTCATCGCTTTCATCATTAACATCCTTTTTGTTGTGAATGTGAACATGCGACCTGGCCCTAACGATCCGGGTTCAGGCGAAGAGTTCGTGTAGAAATTTCATCCGCACCCAGCCCAAGGAGGTGGGCAATCAGCATTACGCGGTGGAAACCTCTATCTGAGACAATCCAAGCAAATCGGCTTGAGCCAGGATGTCGTCAGGCGATGAATCAGCTGCAGGCAGTACAAGGCTGTTTTCACTATCCCCGAAGTGCAGCACGATCAGGTGCATTGCAGCCTCATGACGTCTGAGCTCGTCCTGCTCCAACTCCAGTCGGTAACTCTTCGGCTCTTCAGCCAAGCGATATTGAATGTTGTACGTGGCCATGCTCACCTCAAGGTTTACGGGACTACTAAATCTGACCACCAGGACAACAATCTGTTCCTATGAGGATTGGGCCGCTGGGTTAATACCTGGTCATGTCTGCTACTCGACGATTTGCTGATCGAATGGGGCAAGCGACGAGAGATCCCTCGATAGCAGCGCAGCTGCTGTGGGCTTAAGCATGGTCGGGCTCAGCTGAGCCCACTCTACCCACCTGCAGGCCTCGATCCGCTTTCCTAAGACAACCCGGCAGCCATCAGGTACCTCAGTGGAAAAGAGGTGGTGGAGGATTTTCCCCACTTGGACGGTGCCAGTACCGTGCAGACCGGAGCAATGCAGCGATAGCTCACTCCAAAGCTCGCGCGCAGCTGCAACGATTGGCGCCTCACCTGCAGCGAGTGCCCCACTCGGAAACTTCCACTTGGCGCCCTTTCTGCGCACAAGCAGAACCTTGTCGTTGTGGGTACAGATAATAGTGGCTTTGGCTCTGACTGGGCGATGCTTGGATACGCTCATGACAAATCGCACCTCGATAACGCGCGACATCCTGAACGCTGATGTGACCTTCCATACGATGGATGACCTGACGGATTGAAGTTCAGTTCCGACCAGCATTTTGACGGCTCGAATTACTACCTGCTTTGGAATGTCTCGAAACGTTTGAAAGCTCCGGAGTAGAAAGGACGAGCTAGGCTTGCCGTATGGAGATGTGACGAGGGGCCAAGGATGCGACATCGAGGAGCAGTATTTTGGGCTTGGGCAGATCCTGCCTTGCAACACCATTCGCATCTGGAGTCGCTAGCTGACGGAGCTTGGCTAGACATCCAGGTTCGGCTATCTCGCACTGGCGATACTCAACTGTTAATCGGGATCTACGAGCAATCCGGCCTAGCACGTGTTGAGGAAGCCTATGCAAAGCGGCCAGGTGAGACAGTAACTCGAGCAATGGCGTGGGGCGCTCGCAGAGGTCGGGCACTCGCTGAAACAGGCTCTCAAAGCAAAGCAGGCACTGTTTAGGTCGACGGAGGGAATCCCATGATTGATCCGATCATGCAGCTAGACGCTGAGTTAGAGTGGCTGGGTCAGATCGCAGACGAGCTCGAACGGGAGGTAGCTATCTGCCCTCTTACTCGGCCAACGCTGATCGCGTGGCTAACGGAGTGGGCAGCAAGGCCTGACGGAAAGGCAGGATTGAAGCGGGAGATCCCTCACCTTCCCCAGGCCTTGAAGTCGGCCTACGCAGAGTGGATTCATCACGGTGGGGGTCGCTGATATTACTGCCAGCGACCACCAATCCGTTGCCTAGGCTTTTACGCTACATGCTTCTCGGCAGGACGCTGCTCGGTCGCCAAGCATCTGGCTCTACCTACCCCCCATGCCAACGCGCGTGTCATCGACTCACCCGGGCGAGAGTCGTAAGCCTCTTCGTGAAGAGCCATCCCTGAGCCGGCATAGACGCCAATGAACAACTGCGTATGGCCCGTCCGCGACAGCCGCACCTGGATGTCCATGCTTGTGCCGTTGTCCAAAGTTTCATCGTGAGTTCTATGGTGGAGCGATGGATCAGCCCATTTCCAAAACACATCACCGCGAATCCGCATGCCGCCCTCCTACGACTTTAGTCTTATATGTGGGGTGCCTCTACCATAGTGCAGCGAAGCCGAATCGGCATAACCACCGAGCGGATTATGGATCCGAAATATGACGGGATGTGAATGGTGGAGAAGCAGAACCGAGCGGCTAATTGGCTTCGAGGTACCCCACCCTTTTAAAAGCCTTCTCAAGGTTGCTCCTGAGTGCCGACGTACACCACCTACCAACAGTAATCAGCGCTCCATGTGATCTGAGCCTGGCAGCATCCAGCTCCACCTGCCGTCCGCGCTTTCTCATCACAATTCTCGTCTCCGCCGCCAGATGCAGGCTCGCATCATCAGCGTTGGGTAGCTGAGTTTCCCGAGCTGAACCAGCTTGACTGTGCACCGTGATTTGCCGCGAGCGCAGTGCTTCATAGGCAGTGCGCAACAAGCGCCGAGCGAGACCTCGGTCTTTCGCTGAGCCTGCATCGCTTCCTATGACCAGACAGGCCGCCGCGAATACCTCGGCAATCAACTGCTCAGCCTGATCTTGGTTCTGATGTGGCATGGCATCTTCTTCCGTTTTCCGAGGAGAGCTTTGTGTTGCTTTGATGAGACAACTGACAAAGATTTTAGAGGGCAAACCTCCGCTACCTCCGTTTGTGAATCTGCATTGCCGGCCCCGCTTGGCCTGGTCTCATAGAGAAAACGACCAACGAGGCAGCATTTTGTTCGCTCGAAACGACTTCCTAACCTGCAAGGAGTGTCAGTAGTGGACTGCAAGATCTTGCCCTTTCGATTGTCTCGGCGGCACTATCATTCTCTTGGAGCCAACGCCTCTTGGCCGAGCGGAGAATCGATCCATGGACATTCAGCGCAGGAACAACGTCAGAGTCCATGGCGAAAGCACTTCGACTTTGGTCTTCTCTCACGGCTTCGGCTGCGATCAGACTATGTGGCATTACCTGTTCCAGCACTTCACCAACCGCTTCCGTGTAGTGTTGTATGACTTGGTCGGCGCAGGCAGATCAGATCTGGATGCGTATGAAAGTGGGAAATACGATTCACTGGCCGCTTACGCACAAGACCTGAACGACGTCATAGATCACTTTGGGCGCGGCCCTGTAATCGTTGTCGGCCACTCGGTGAGTGCGATGATCGGCGCACTAGCCGACCGTCTTTCCCCGAATCGCATAGCCGCTCATGTCATGGTTGGGCCCTCTCCGTGCTATATCGATTCTGATGGCTATGTGGGTGGGTTCAAGCTCGAAGACATTCACTCGCTCCTTCACACCTTGGACAGCAACTATCTGGGATGGTCGAGCGCGATGGCCCCTACCATCATGGGTTCACCAGGGCAGCCAGCCCTAGGCGACGAGCTTACAAATAGTTTCTGCCGCACAGATCCGGAGATCGCGAAGCAATTTGCTCGGCTGACCTTCTTATCCGACAACCGCGAAGACATCGCCGGGCTGGATACACCGACGCTCATCCTGCAGTCTTCCGATGACATGATTGCGCCGTTAACCGTGGGCGAGTACATGCATGCACAGTTGCCCAATAGTGTCCTTCATCTCGTAAATAACGTGGGGCATTGCCCGCACATGAGCGCTCCAGAAGCGTGTGCGGAAGCCATGGACAACTTCCTTCAGCCCTGGGTAAGCAAAGATGTCGATTGATAAGCCTCCGGCTCCAGACTTCGAGGATCTTTTCGACGGTGCCCCTTGTGGCCTGGTTGTCACCGACGAAGACGGCACCATCCTGCGCAGCAATCGGATTTTCAGCCTTTGGATGGGCATCAGCCAAGAAGCTCTTACCCAGCGTAGGTTTCAAGATCTCCTGACAATGGGCGGAAAAATCTTCCATCAGACCCACTGGGCGCCACTAATGCGCATGCAGGGCTCCGTTGCAGAGGTAAAACTTGACCTCAAAAACGCGAGCGAGCAGACAGTCACCATGCTGCTCAATGGCGTGAGGCGCGAGCATGCCGATGGCGTTTATTACGAACTGGCGCTGTTCGGGACGACTGATCGGGACAAGTATGAGCGCGAGATTGTGGAGTCACGCCAACGCGCCGAAAAGCTGCTATGGGAAAAAACAAGCGCAGAGGCAGCTTTACTGCAGGCAAAGGTGGAGCTAGATCACGCTTATGAAAAATCCCAACAGCGGGCTTTCTTTGCTGAACAAATGGTCGCTATCGCAAGCCATGACCTCAAGAATCCCCTCACCGCGATCAAAATGGCCGCAGACCTCTTGGTAAGAGGAGCACGTTCTCCAAGAGACACAGAATTACTGGGCCACATCAGCCAGTCATCCGAGCGTGCTCAGCGGATGATCGCAGATCTTTTGGACTTTGCATTGGCTAGGGTAGGTCGTGGAATCGGCATCACGCGAAGGACAGTTGATCTGCACATGGTCATTGAGCGAAGCGTAGACGAGCTACGTGTAGCCTTCCCCCAGGCAAGAATGATCCATGAGCAGGTAGGGGTAGGTTTGGCAGAGGTCGACTCTGACAGAATGCATCAGATTGTTGGAAACTTGGTGGCTAACAGTGTGGCTTACGGGGATCTTGACCAGCCCATAAAAGTCACGTCTACCCTGCAGGGGGATATAGCCATGCTATCGGTTCATAACCTGGGTAACGCTATACCCGAATCTTCGCTGGGTACCCTCTTTGAACCGATGACGAGAGTGAGCGACCTGGACACAGATCTTAGAAGCGTAGGTCTGGGCTTGTTCATCGTCAGGGAAATAGCCAAGGCCCATGGCGGCGATGTGGCCGTCAACTCCACGAACGAAATGGGTACGTCATTTTGTGTGAGTTTCCCCCGTACCGGTACTCCGCCCCCCATAGACGCACCACCCTGCTAAACACCTGGTCGGCGCTTCTCCTCTCGGATGAGCTGTTAGCCGACCTCAGACACTCCCAGCAGCGTCCGTTGAATTCGTATCGGGTGGATTATTGCGGTTGGTGCATTCGTACTCAGCGTCGGCACGTATCGGCAGACGCAGGATCAGCCGCGTTTTCTCTTGGTTATCATAAAGATCGAACCCCACCTCCAATGCACGCGGGAAGCCAATACGCCTAGGAAAATGCTCTTTTCCAGCAGGGAAAGCGGGAACCACAACGAAGCGCTTCAGCATGGCCACCCTCAACCTACAGTTCTTTAGCATTAATCTTCCTGTAGGAAGGATGTCTGCAATCCAAAGTTCATTTTCTTTGGTGAGGCGGCGTGGATGAGGGCCACGGACAGCTACCGGACTCACCAGATATCCGACGGCAACAACACCTACGCGATGACAACCCAAAAGGCCGATTTAAGGGCAATAGCCGTGACTCGAGATGCCATTTTGGTGGCCACCGCCGACTATCGCTTTCCAATACCCTCGAGCATTGAATGGGGTTAATCTCTCGCCGCTTTTGCGCATCCCCCTCACCGACCGGATTTCTGGAGTAGCTATACGTGGAATGCTGCAACATTGGTGCTGCCGCAATACTGGCTTGGCGTAACCGTTTTTTGAGGGCAGGTTCACTCGGGGAGGATGAATACGAGAGTGCGTGCCGTAGCGCTGAAGATCTGGAATTATCCGGGATGATCAGTCGTAGACAATGGGTTCATCTGGTGAGGCAAGCCAACGCTGCGCTTCTCAACTTTGATGAGACCCGAGCGGCCTGACAAGCCATCCACTGCAGCAGAATAATGAACGGGAGCGAGGTTCACGAGCCAAATACCTAAACCAGTCACAGCATGACTAAATAGGTAGAAACCCATGGCTGAACCAAAGGAAACCACCGATCTCCCCCTTGATCCCTATGTTGATCCAATATCGCACAACCCTGGAGAACCCGTCCCGCAACCTGAAACTGAGGCTCCTGATTGGCCCGAGGGTCAGGTACCCCCAGAGGAGCAATCTGATGGTTGAGCTGTCACGCTAGTCTATCGGTCGCTGCCAGTCAGGCGCCTCTCCCACACCGATAACAAGCTCGCACTTCATCTTCCTCCCCGCTGAGCAGCCGGGAGAAGCGCCGACTCTACAGCAGGCCACCGTGAGCCGTCCGGCTGTCACCGCGCTCAAAGCAGTAATGACTACCATCGGACTTGTTGGTCTGAACTTTGCCGACTGTCATGGCTTCCCCTGCATACCTATCACGGAAATATGCGACTGCAGGAGCTGGCCACCAATGAGAGCACTGACCTACCACGGAGCAAACGACGTCAGGGTCGATAACGTTCCTGATCCCATCCTCGAGGAAGCAGACGACATCATCCTCAGGGTCACCGCCACAGCCATTTGCGGCTCTGACTTGCATCTCTACCGAGGCAAAATTCCAGAAACCGAAGCGGGTGATATCTTCGGCCATGAGTTCATGGGGATCGTAGAAGACACCGGCAGCGCCGTCACTAATCTGCAGATCGGCGACCGGGTGGTGATTCCCTTCGTTATCGCTTGTGGCAACTGCTTCTTCTGTCAGCACGATCTGTTTGCCGCCTGCGAAACCACCAACACTGGGCGCGGCTCAATCATCAACAAGAAGGGCATTCCGCCAGGCGCCGCGCTGTTTGGATACAGCCATCTCTATGGCGGTATCCCTGGCGGTCAAGCTGACTACGTCAGAGTACCCAAAGGTAACGTCGGCCCGTTCAAAGTCCCTACCGACCTCGCCGATGACAAGGTGCTTTTCCTGTCCGATATTCTGCCCACCGCGTGGCAAGCGGTCATCAATGCCGAGATTGGCCAGGGTTCATCGGTGGCCATCTATGGCGCCGGGCCGGTGGGGTTGCTGAGTGCCGCCTGTGCACGAATGCTCGGTGCGCAGACCATTTTCATGGTCGATGACAACGATTACCGACTGGCATATGCCCGGGACGCTTATGGGGTTGTCCCCATCAACTTCGAGAAGGACGACGATCCTGCAGACAGCATCATCCGTCAGACGCCAGGCATGCGCGGCGTTGACGCGGTGATCGACGCGGTCGGCTTCGAGGCCAAAGGCAGCACTGCCGAAACGGTGATGACGGCACTGAAGATTGAAGGCAGCAGCGGCAAAGCGCTGCGCCAGAGCATTGCTGCCGTGCGTCGTGGCGGCGTTGTCAGCGTCCCGGGTGTGTACGCCGGCTTTATCCATGCATTCATGTTCGGCGATGCCTTCGACAAGGGACTTACCTTCAAGATGGGCCAGACCCATGTTCAGAAATACCTACCCGAACTGCTGGAGCACATCGAAGCAGGACGCCTGCAACCGGAACTAATCGTCACCCACCGCCTGGCACTCGAAGAAGCGGCCATGGGCTACAAGATGTTCGATCAAAAGCAAGATAACTGCCGCAAGGTCATCCTGGTGCCAGGCGCTGCGGCGGGCACCCTAGGCCCTGACTACGTGTAGAGGAGCCAAGGTCATGAACGGTCTCGCCAGCTACTTCTGGATTGCCGTGGCGGCAATTCTCTTACTCATCGACCTGTGGGCCATCGTGAGCGTATTCAGGAGCGACAAGACGGATGCGGTCAAGGCCGCCTGGGCGCTGCTGATCGTGGCGCTACCGCTTGTTGGACTGGGTATCTGGGGCGTTGCTGGCCCGCGAGGCATCAAGCGAGGCTCTGGGCCCACTTCAGACGAGCACAGTAAAGGCTGACATTTCTGAGCACCACCTATAGGGGGTTGCAACATGATTGATCAAGCGACAGGCATGAAATTAGGCGAACGCTACAGCGTAGAGAACGTCGAGCGCGCCCATCAATTTCCCGGTTTCTTTCTGGATGGAAAATACTACCTTGGCCCTGAACTGCTGACGGCTGTCGGCTGGCTCGAAGGGACAAAGTTCATCTATGACAGCCTGGATGCGCAAGGCGAGCCAGTCTTCCCGGATCGAGTGGCAGGTACCATCGAGGGGCTGAAATTAGTGCTGATTGACGGCACCGCCCTTGAGCTTTCGAGGATAGAAGCCAGTTCCATCCTCGCGTCTGCGACTAACGAGCCGGAGCAAGATTCACCGCCAGCCGAGCAGTCACGCCCAGCACCGACAAAAGGCCCGTTGCGCGGCAAAGTGGTGGTCATCACCGGCGCTTCAAGCGGCATAGGCAGGGCCGCCGCGCATGCGTTTGCCTGCAAAGGTGCTCGCCTGGTGCTGGCCGCACGCGATGAAGAAGCGCTGTTCGATGTTTTGGACGAGTGTACCGATTGCGGGACGGACGCCGTGGCAATCACCACCGACATGACCCGCAGCGACCAGGTGCAAGCGCTGGCCGCGCAGGCAGCCGCATTTGGTCAGGGAAGGATCGATATCTGGGTCAACAACGCCGGCGTTGGCGCAGTCGGCAATTTCGAGGACACGCCATTGGAGGCCCATGAGCAGGTCATTCAGACCGACCTGGTCGGTTACCTGCGCGGCGCCCATGTGGCCCTGCCGTACTTCAAGGCGCAACGCAGCGGCACTCTGATCAACACGCTGTCACTGGGAAGTTGGATTGCCCAGCCCTATGCGGCGGCGTACTCGGCAAGCAAATTCGGCCTGCGTGGCCTGACCGACGCGCTGCGGGGAGAGTTGACGGAATTTCCCGACATCCATGTCTGCGACATCTACCCCGCGGTCATGGACACGCCGGGGTTCAGAGATGGTGGCAACTACACTGGCCACGCCCTGACCCCGCCTGGGCCGATCTACGATGCCGAGTTGGTGGCAAAGGCCATGGTGGCATGCGCTATTTCCCCTCGTGCGCACACTACAGTCGGCGCCGCCGCCCGCGTCGCCCATCTGGCCAGCTTCCTGGTTCCAGGACTACCGCTGCTTTCCGGATGGCTGACACGCTGGGGCTTAAACCGCAGTCCCAGTGCAGCGATTTCATCGGGCAATCTGTTCGAGCCACCCAGTAGCCGACGCAGCGTGGACGGCGGCTGGCGAAACCGCAAAGACAACAAGCCGTTGTTAGTGAGTGCGGCAGTCCTCGGCATCATTGCCGGGTTAGTCATTACCCGCACGCAAAGGCGGCGCCGCTGATTTGAACCACTCAGCATCGCGCAGGAACTTTGCCTGCTGGTGCCGGCCCCTATATGAGTTCTATCGGTACGAGGAGAAGAACGATGAGTGCACAACTGAACGGCAAGCGCGTGGCCTTTCTGGTCACCGATGGCTTCGAGCAAGTAGAGCTGACGGGCCCGCGTGAAGCCTTGGAAAACAGCGGTGCGGTGGTCGATATTCTAGGCGAAAAGGAAGGTGTGGTTCGTGGCTGGAACCATGACAAGCCCGGCGACGAATTCGCAGTTGATGCGACATTCGACGGTGCCGACCTCAACCTCTACGACGCATTGGTGCTGCCTGGGGGCGTGCAGAATTCCGACACCATCCGCCTGATCCACGGTGCGCAAAAGCTGGTGAAGAGCCATGACGCGGCTGGCAAGCCGCTGGCCGTCATCTGTCACGGTGCCTGGCTGCTGGTGTCCAGTGGTTTGGCCAAGGGCAAACGGATGACCAGCTACAAGACACTGCAGGACGACATTCGTAATGCGGGTGGCAATTGGGTGGATGAGCAGGTGGTGGTGGACGGCAACCTGATCACCAGCCGCCAGCCCGACGATATTCCGGCCTTTAATGAGCAGTTGATCAAGGCATTGGCCGGCTGATTTCGCGTTCGAAACTGCAGGAGCTTTCACCATGAGCGAGTACCCTACCCCTCCATTCCCGTCGCAACCGCAAAGCGTTCCAGGCTCACAACGCAAGATGGAGCCCTATCCAGACTGTGGTGAGCAGACCTACACCGGCAACAATCGGCTGGAAGGCAAAATCGCCTTGATCACCGGCGGCGATAGCGGCATCGGGCGCGCAGTTGCTATTGCCTATGCTCGGGAGGGCGCTGACATTGCCATTTCCTACCTGGATGAACACGAAGATGCGCAAGAAACCGCGCGCTGGGTTGAGGCTGCTGGCCGCCAATGCCTGTTGCTGCCAGGCGACCTAGCGCAGAAACAGCACTGCTTTGACATCGTCGACAAGACCGTGGAGCAGTTTGGTCGTATCGATATTCTGGTCAACAATGCCGCGTTCCAGATGGCTCATGAGGGCCTGGACGAGATTGACGATGATGAATGGGTAAAGACCTTCGATACCAACATCACCGCCATTTTCCGGATTTGCCAGCGCGCGTTACCCTCAATGCCCAAAGGCGGTTCGATCATCAACACCAGCTCCGTCAACTCTGACGACCCATCACCCAGCCTGTTGGCATATGCCGCCACTAAGGGAGCCATTGCCAATTTCACTGCGGGCCTGGCTCAATCACTTGGCAAGAAAGGCATTCGGGTCAATAGCGTGGCGCCCGGCCCGATCTGGACACCGTTGATTCCTGCCACTATGCCCGATGAAGCCGTCAGGAACTTCGGTTCGAGCTACCCGATGGGGCGGCCAGGACAACCTGTGGAAGTAGCGCCAATCTACGTCCTGTTGGGATCCGATGAAGCGAGTTACATCTCGGGCTCACGATATGGAGTAACCGGCGGCAAACCCATCCTCTGAAGGTATTCCTGAGGCCAGATATCACTGGCCTCAGTGCTTCTTCTCCCCTTCATGCCGCGCTGTTTTCTGCGCGGTCGAGTCATGATCAGTGCCTGACGAGCCATCCGGTCGATGCGCATCGTTGTCGCGTTCTTCTTCACCCTGAGTTTTTGACGGGGCCTGCGGTTTATGCCCGGCGTCGGTGTGCTTTTTCATGGCCTACCCTACCCTTATCAAATAGCGGTTCGGAGCATGGCTCCGTGTTCCCTACAGTGATGGCAGCACGAGCATTAAAGTTCAGGTTAAGAAACCAAGCGAACCTACGCTAAACCGGTGAACCATTTACCTGACGGATACGTCCACCGCAAAAGAACAACGAGTCGACACCAAGATGGCAAGTGACCCCGTACTGGCCGTGCTCGGCTATCTCAAAGACCACCACCTGGTACTCACCACTGCCGAGTCATGTACAGCAGGCTGCATGGTCGCTTTGCTGGCGGCCTTCCCTGGTACTGGCGAGGTACTGGAAAGCGGCTATGTCGTGTATTCGCCTACCGCCAAGAAGCGTCTGCTAGGGGTAAGTCCGGAAACCATCGAACGGTACGGGCTGACCAGCGAGCCAGTTGCCTGGGAAATGGCGCTAGGGGCATTGAAGGACAGCGATGCCAACGTCGTTATTGCAACGACCGGTGTAGCCGGGCCTGGCCCAGCATCCGGGGTTTTACCCGGCACGCTGTGCTTCGCGTGGGCGTTCGCCGGCGAGCCGATTGCCGTGTTTACCCGAACCCAGCGTTTTTTGGGTGAGCGAGCGCAGGTCATGCATGACGGCGCCGTCTATGGGCTCACCCGCCTGATCCATTATCACGAGCGCTGGCTACGTGGGGAGCGCGCCTGAGGGCTAAAAATGTGACGGATGATGAACTGGTGTCCAGACAGCACCCTGTCCAGGAAGACATGGCCATGCAACAGCGCGTTTGGCGCTTCGAACGCGTGGGTTGGTACGTGCTGGTGGTCATTGTCTTACTTGGGTTGGCCGGCGTCTTCGGCAACGGCCCGCTCAGCAATGCCCAGGTCACAAGCGCAGATGGCCGTTTGCATGTCGAGTATCAACGCCTCAGCCGTAGCGGCACGACTGACTCCCTGCGCATCACGGTTCGCGGTAGCGCCCGAGAACCCATCATGGTGCTACTCGATGGTTCACTACTGCGCGAAGCCAGTATCGAAACCCTGCAACCCCAACCACAAGCCTCGCTCTCACAGGGCAAGGCCATTCTGCTGCAACTGGGTACCAGCGAGGATGGTATTGCCACGCTCTACCTCACCGTGCGCAGCGAGTATGTGGGCACCCTTGAAGGTATCGTGCGTGCAGGCCCATCCAGCGCTGTCCACTTCACCACTTTCCTATTCCCTTGAGGAGCGAGTGATGGATTCGATCCTCCGCGCAGCCGGCATGTACGTCGCATTGATGCTGTTGTTTCGCGTCGCCGGCAGACGCTCACTGGCCGACCTGACCACCTTTGACTTCGTCCTGTTACTGATCATCGGCGAAGCGACCCAGCAGGCTTTGCTGGGCGATGACTTTTCCTTCACCAACGCCATGTTGGTCATTGCGACGCTGATAGTGCTGGATGTCGGGCTGTCGCTCGCAAAACTTAATTCCAAGCCCTTGGCGCGGCTGCTGGACGGCCACGCAACGCTAGTCGTCGAGCATGGCCGATTTCTTTACCATCGCATGCGTAGAGTTCGGCTCACGGAAGACGACATCCTCGAATCGGCCCGGGACAGCCAAGGGCTCGAAAAAGTAGAGCAGATCAAATTTGCCATCGTCGAGCGCAATGGAAAGATCTCGATCATACCCGACGAGTGACGACGCCCTTCTGCCCGCGCTGATTAAGTGACGAGGATGGCATGATGAGGTTCGATAGCGGGGATGGACACACAACCGCGACGGGTAGAGAGCCACTCCCGCATCCGTAGGGTGTCGAAGATTTGCCCCTCTTCCATCATCACCAGAACGAGCGTTTGGGACATGCGATAGCTCCCGCACTGCGAGCAATGGCGCTCCTCCCAACCCGCAACACATTCAACGGACTCAGCATTTCCGGCGCAAATCAGACAAGTCATGAAGCCTCCTTTTGCTGTTGTTAGTAGGAGGGTTGAAGTCAGGCGACTGGCGCCTGTGACGCTATTGAGATTTCGATGGCCATTTGAAATTCCCTTTATTGTGAATCCGTGAAAAGCGCGCGAGCTGGAAACTGAGACGAACTCTGCATTCGACGGCTATGTCCGAACAGGACAACCTACCTCGGATGCGTCGCGTGGAAATTACATCGGTCGATGGATGGCAACACGGGGAGCCTCAGCGGGATGAAGGCGGCTGGTTGTTGCTGGAGGAGTACGGAGCGCTCGGCGATGGGCGCTCTGTAGCCTTGATTGGCCTGGATGGATCCATCGACTGGTGGTGTGTCCCCCATATGGATTCGCCTCCGCTGTTCGACCGATTACTCGCGCCCCATTCAGGTGGGTTCTTTTCCATTACGCCTTGCGAAAACTACCGCGCAGAACGCCGTTACCTTCCAGACAGTAATGTACTGGAGACACTGTTCGTCACGCCCAGTGGCCGGGCCCGGCTGACCGAGTCACTCAACAGCGGGCCAGCGGGCCGTTTGCCATGGGCAGAACTCGCCAGACGCATTGAGGGTATCGAAGGGCAAGTCGATTTCAACATCGCCATCGACTTTGGCACCCAAGCCGACACCGTCAGCCCCTACCTTGCACCGAACGACAACGGCTGCGTTTTCCATGCCGGACACATACTCGGTATGTTCATCCACGACGCCCAGGTGCGTATTGATCGCAAGGACGATATGGGCGTCAGGGCATTCGTCAGCGTTGGCCAAGGACAAAGAACCGTACTGGCTATCGTCGCGGGACGGGATGAGCCGTTGGTGCTTCCCCCGCTCGAACTCATCGACGAACGTATCGATGGCTCCCACCGTGAGTGGCAGCAATGGTCGAAAGGCCTGATCTACGACGGCCCGTTCAAATCGCTGGTTGTCCGCAATGCGCTGGCATTGAAGCTTCTGCTGTCCTCACCGAGCGGCGCGATCATGGCGGCAGGCACCTCGTCACTGCCTGAGCGAATAGGCGGGAACAAGAACTTCGATTACCGCTTCGCCTGGATCCGGGATGCCGGCTATACCATCGAAGCCTTCCTCGCTATCGGCGCGCAGCCTGAGGCCAAGGCAGCCTTCACCTGGCTGCTGAATCGGCTAGGTGAACATGGCCCACGTGTGTTTTATACACTCGACGGTGCAATCGGAGAGTGCACCCACCCGGTAGACCTGCCGGGTTACAAAAACTCGCCACCGGTGGTGGGTAACGACGCTCGCGACCAGCTCCAGCATGGAGTATTCGGCGACATATTCGAGACCGCCCGCTGCTTTATCGACAGCGGCAATATCCTCGATGCGACCAGCGCGATGATCCTCTCTGGGCTGGCCGATCAATGCGCCGACAGCTGGAGGCAGGCCGACGCCGGTATCTGGGAGCTACACGAGAAACGGCATTACACCTTGTCCAAGATCAGCTGCTGGCAGGCGCTGAGTCGGGCCATAGAGTTGGCAGATGGCGGCCACCTGCCGACCACCTGCCGTGAACGGTGGCACCGGGAGCGTCAGCGTATCCAGGCGTGGGTAGAGGAACATTGCTGGAACGAGAAACGCCAAGCCTACGTGTTCTATGCGGGCAGCGACCGCCTGGACGCGTCCATCGCACTCGCAGTGCGTTTCGGCTACCCCTCAGTGCCACGCTTGCATAGCACACTGGAAGCCATACAGACGGAACTGGGGACAGGGCCCTTTCACTACCGATTCAGTCAGGCCAGTGAAGAGGAAGGTTGCTTCCTGGCCTGTACTTTCTGGCTCATCGAAGCTTGGGCATTGATAGGTCAATGCGACCGCGCTGAAGACGCCTTCCACCGTGCGGTAAACGGCCTTGATCACGGCGTCGGCATTTACTCCGAAATGGTTGATCCAGTCACCGGCCAGTTTCTTGGCAATCTGCCGCAGGGCTTGACCCATCTCGCGGCATTGCGCGCCGCACTGGCTATAGGGGGGCAAGGGCCAGAGCGCTAAAACAGATCGGCCCTACGCATCATCATTGAACCCTGCCGTTGTCGGCCACTCAACTCCTAGGAAGTCAGTATTTATCCACCCATGACGAGGTGCCTCCATGAATGCTATCGATCTGCTGATTCAAGACCATAAAGTGGTCAAGAAACTGCTGGAAGAACTCTCATCGACCACTGAACGTGCCGTTAAAAAACGCGCTGAATTGCTGCACCGCATCGAACAGGAGCTGCAAATCCATACCGCGTTGGAAGAGGACATTCTCTATCCAGCGATCAAGGAAGCCGGTGGTAAAGAGGAGGCCAAGATGTATTACGAGGCCAAAGAAGAACACCGCACAGTGGACTCACTGGTACTCCCTGACCTGCTTCATACCAAAACAGGAACGCTCGAATTCGCCGGTCGGGTGAAGGTGATGAAGGAGCTGCTTGAGCATCACATCGAGGAAGAGGAAGGTGAGCTCTTCCCCACCGCGAAGAAGCTGCTCGGTAAAGATCAATTGGAGGCGCTGGGACAAGCCATGGAGACCCACAAAAAAGTGCTGAAGAGCGAGCAGCGTGCCGCTTGAATCAAACCCGCGTTGCCGGATCAGCGATCTGGCAATTGCGTCAAGAATTGGCGATTGGAACAGGGGCTGATGGAGAACTGGATTGAATTGCTGGAGTGGCCTGCCATGGCGGTCACGGTATTGGCAGCCTGGTGTATCGGTTCGCACCGTCCTAGACGACGCATGGTGGGTTTCTGCTGCTTCATCGCCAGCAACCTGCTGTGGTCAGTGTGGGGCTGGCAGGCTGAAGCTTGGGCACTGATTGTGCTGCAGGTAGCACTTTTCCTCATGAATTTGAGGGGCTGGAGGAAGAACAGCATATCCAAAGAGATGGGTAGCCTATACGACGGGAACTCAGGGGGCCGATGATGCATGAAGCATGATTACCTCGAATACGGTTCCATCCTCGCCAGATGAGCTGACCTGGATTTTGCCCCCATGGCTGGCCACTATCTCCGCCGCGATGAACAACCCTAGGCCCAGGCCTGCTGCCCCCCCCCTATCACCCGCCGCGTAACTCGAGTAACGACCTTCCGGCTTGAAGAGATGTGGCATGGCCTCAGGGGGAATGACCTCTCCCCAATTATGGACACTGACGCACGGGTCACCTTCATGGTCAAAGACCTTCACATGGATCGGAAGGGCTGGATCACCATGGCAGATAGCGTTTCTAATCAAATTCGAAAAGACTTGGGCCATCCGTGCGGGGTCAAATAGCCCTGTGATGACCGCCTGTTCACTTAAAACAATCCTGGCGTCGGGGAAGGCAGTGCGCAGCTCCTCGATAACCGAGTGACAGATCGCATTCAGTTCAGCTGGCTCTAACTGTACTGGAATGCCGGTGCCGATGTTGCATCGAGCAAGATCAAGCAGATCGTTCACCATATTGTTGGCGCGTTGTGCGCTCGTACAGACCTGGGCTGCCAGCACCCTCCCTTTCTCATCCAAGCCTTCTTGGCGGAGGATCAAGCCGCCTGCCATTAGCACCGCTCCCAAAGGGGAGCGCAGATCATGGCTCAGCACAGCGAGCAACATCTTACGGGTTGATTCCAGGGCGGATCCGTAGGCTGCGATTGATTCTACGAGGGCTTGGTCTATCGCTTCGTTGAAGCGGATCATATCTCGAACATGGTGTTCCTCTTCAAACACCTCTTGCGCAAGCCAGTGCGAGAGAACGCTGGAGCGCAGCGCTCGGTACTCTGAGACCATCTGATCCAGGGAGAAACCGGCAACCAAGCGCGTCAATGCATGCGTCTGGGCAGCAGTCTCACTGGTATTTAAGGGGCCCCGGCCCTGGGCCTTTTCAGCTTGTTCCCGTGTAGTCTGCTCTCTGCGCAAATCGGCGGCGATCGTTCGAAGAATCTTCTCTGCATGATTCCTCAGCCCGGTTGCATCGAGATCCGGCTGTTTAGTCTCAACCGATCGGGCAAAGTCTTCCCACGCCTGGAGAATACGCTCCATGCTGTTTTCGATGAAATCGTGCAGTCGCATAGCAGTCTTGATGCTCGCCGGTTAGACATCCCTCCAGATTAGCCCAAGCCGTAAGCCGGCATAGCAACAGGTTGTGAACCTTCTGTCTGTCTTTTGCAACGACTCGCTATAAGCCACACCTAATGAGAACAGTCAGGAGTAGATACTATGGCGAGTCGCGTGCTGATCGTCGAGGATGACGATGTGCTGAGGTGGCTGATGGCGGAAGCCATCACGCATCTAGGGTATGAAGCGACCGGGTGCATCAGCGCTGATGCAGCTTTGCTGAAGCTGCAAGTTGATGATTCATTTGATTTAGTGATAACCGACGTTATTATGCCAGGACAATGTGATGGTATCGGTTTAGCTAAAGCTATCTGGTCAACGAGCCCTGAATTGCCGATTATAATCGTGTCCGGCAATACGGTTCTACCTTCTGGCTTTTTACCAGCCAATGGGCGGTTCATTGCTAAACCTTGCACATTTGAGACGCTCAACCGAACGATGCTTGAGCTGCTCGCACTCCGCTGATGCTCAACCAGAAAAACTACGTCGTATGAAAGCATGCTGCACAAATGCGCTTCCAATTCATGGATCGATTATTTTCATCAATAATCAGACAAATAAAATTAATGAATGAGAGAAGATGAATGTCTCAAATATGAAGGGTCGGAATGGCTCTCCACATCAGGTTTGGCCCGCTAAGGCGGGCCTTTTTTTTGCGTTCAACTCAACGCTCGCGTATTTTCATAAATACCAATTTGATGAATAAAGAACGCTTTCTTTTCCGAGGTAAGTGCTCCGCATCGCTCCAATTCAACAATTGTTGCTATTAAGCGCCTCGCTGCACCAGGGCGATTATCAATCCAGTCAGTCAAGCCCGAAACGAGTGCCTGACCAATTACCTCTGGATGTATAATTTTGTCATAGGCTATCGAATCGACAAAAATAGCGCGTAAGATTTCGATATCGCGAGAACTACTAGGGTGTATTGGCGGTGCATTTGCAGGCAGATCATCGAGCGTCATAATACCTCTCCTACTCTATAAACCATCCTACTGCAGATACGCAAAGCCGGGTGAGCAATTAAAGAGTTCGAGACCGACGGCCTATTTTCTAGGAAAAAAGCCCAGCAAAATGCGCTGAGCTTTCCCACCCTGCGACTTACTTGTCTAGAGTAGCCGCCTGATTCCCCCCTTCTTCGGCAATCGCTGAAAGCTTCTCATCGGCAGATTTTTCTTCCACCAGTGTGTCCGCCAGCAGCTGAGCCGCCTCCTTCATTCGCAGGTGTTTAGCCATCGCGATAAGCGTGCCATAGGCAGCGATTTCGTAATGCTCAACCTTCTGTGCAGCACCAATGAGTGCAGCATCTAATACAGCACCCTTTTCAATTTCGTCCAGGAGTTCCTTGCTCTCCTCAATCAGGCCCTCCATGGCGACGCACTTCATTCTCTTGAGCTTCAAGCCTGCAATCTCAACCAGCTGGTCAATTCGCTCGATCTGACCCTGCGTTTCCTCCAGGTGAGAAAGGAAGGCTTCAGCAAGTAGTGGATTGGTGGAGGCGCGCGCCAAACGCGGCAGGGCCTTGGTGATCTGCTTCTCGGCGCTATACATATCCGACAGCTCGTGAATGAACAAATCTTCAACGCTTTTACGTGCAGGCATGAGTATTTCCTCAGAATAACTACTATCGGTTATGAATGCTTTCCGTGGGTATCTGGTAGGCGTGGCGGCTCGGGCAGATCGTTTGGAAGCAGTGTCCCTACGCCGAAGACCGCCATGGCCATGCGGATTCGCAATGCCCTGCACGCCAGGCGCGAGTCCATTTCAAACTCCATCAAGGCCCTGCGCATTGCAAGCTCAGCGCCCTTGTCTTTCATGGCCTGACCGGCCTGTTTTGGTGTACGCATCTGAACTACTCGCTGTCGCGCCCCTGCACCAATCCCGACCCTAGGTCAGCGCCGGTAATCGGATTACTGTCCGGCTGAGAGGTCGTGCGCAATTTCATGGCCTCAATCGCTTCAAACTCCATTTCGGAGAGAGTTACCGAAGCGCTGCCATCCCCACCGTCCACCGCTGGGGCGGGATCCTCGACGTAGTCCCACTCGCTGCCTTCGTTCCAAGGGCCACGCACATTAGGCTCACCCGACATGTTGAAATACTTGTTGGTGAACTCTGGGATGCCCGGGAGCTTGCCTTGGGGGAAATTGGGCTGGATGGCGTGCAGTGCTTTTTCGAATGAGAGCTGGTGAGCGATTTCACGTGTCATCAAGAAGCCCAGCGCTTCCCTGACCCCTGGATCATCTGTCACGTTCATCAACCGCTCGTAGACGATTTTGGCCCGCGCTTCCGCGGCGATGTTCGAGCGGAAATCTGCAGTCGGCTCACCGATGGAGTCGACATATGCGGCACTCCAAGGCACGCCGGCAGAGTTGGTCAGGGGTGCACCGGCCCCGTATAGTATGCTGGTGATATGCGAGTCATTACCGGCGCCGTTGATGGCACGGTAAAGCTCTCCCTCCTCCTCAACTCCTTCTGCCAGCCGTCCTTTGGCCCCTTTGTTGAGCATGACGATAATCGAGCCCACGATCTCCAGATGGCTCAGTTCCTCCGTTGCAATGTCCATGAGCAGGTCTTTACGGCCAGCATCGTCCTCCGCCAGCGCCTGGGTGAAATATCGGCTCGCTGCTGCCAACTCCCCTTGCGCGCCACCAAATTGCTCCAGCAGTAAATTGGCCAGACCAGGATTAGGCTGGGCAACGCGCACCGTATACTGTAAACGTTTGTTATGAATGAACATATTATGCCTCCACGGCAAATACAGCGCCGCAAATACGATTATTTGCCGTGCGTTATCATGGGAGCTAATACGTGAAGCGAATGTGCGGACGAAAACCCGAAAAGCAGACGAGCGGAACAATCACTGTAGATTAAATTTCATAACGAACGGGGTCGTGTAATTTGGCGCACAAGAATCAACGATTCATCACCGCATTCGAACACTAGATCAATTTAATCATAACTTCTAAACAAAACTGAGCAGTCAACTCCTTTTTCCAACAATCGGAGCACACTAATTAAGCCAGCACATCAGGGTCGTGGCTTGAGCAATCAGTCCGCCAGAGGGCCGTTAGTTAAACATCAAGCTTCAGTGCAATCTCTTTCACTGGGAAACTTACTTCGCCTGTTTATTGAGCGGCTCTGATGACGGGCGAGCGGGTAAATAGCGGTCATCGAACCGGCATGTAATACTGTGGCGCTCTTTTCTCTCGAAAACCCTCGGATCATATTTGGAGGGATTGGAGCGAAATTGTAGCGAATCAGGCTGTGGATTCTTTGCTTTCCCTAATTTCAATGAACCGGTGATGGGACGGATAATCTGCCCCAGCAACCGCTTTCAGGTAAGCTGCATGTGCCACCAAGCGTAGCTCCCGCCATTCCTGCCAGGAAATAATCCCTACGCGATCCATTTCATCAGCCTGCCGGGTGAGTTCATCGTGATAATCATCCGGAGAGTCCATGCGCAGCTGATGATTCTCTAACTGATGATGCCAATTCGCTAGCGCATTTAGCTTTAGCAGTTGTGATTCGGAAGGGAAGTCGTCAAGAATTCTCATTGGTCAACCTCGCGAACAGATGATTGGTTGAGTGCCTAGACCATCAGAGGTTCAGCAGAGGAGGTTTAACGGCTCTGCTGGGTTTTGCCATCGGCAAGCCCGGCGATGATAGACACGTCAGCAGCAGCCCTGCCGTATGCGCAGCGCAGGGCAAAATTGCCGTGTTAAATGCTTACCCGACGGAAAAAGTCGGCGCATCATGGGAGGCTTTGAACCGGACGTGGGATCCAAAATGTAAAAAAAGATTTCCCCACTCCGTTGCGGTCAGAGATCTGGACGACATTGGAGACCACCATGAAATTCGCACAGTTCTGTCAACGGCTTGCAGATCACTCCGGTAAGCCCCGAACATTCCTCGTTGCAGTAATCCTGATCGCGATGTAGGCAGCTTCAGGCCCCTGGTTCCACTACAATGACACCTGGCAGCTAATCATCAACACTTCGACCACCATCATCACCTTCTTGATGGTTTTCCTCATCCAGAACACCCAGAATCGTGATAACGACATCATCTATGAGAAGCTGGATGAGCTCATCAGGGCGACGACGTCAGCAGAGCGTTCCGTGCTGAATCTTGAAGCGCTGGACAACAAACAGATCCGCGAGCTGAGAAAGGAATATCGGGCCATGAGCTCCCAATGTGAGAGCCCGAAAACAACAGATGAGACGTTGGAGGATGGAGCATTGGTCAACGATTTCAAGCGCTAACAGAGCGTTCGCTCACGGTGGACTTGCGGGGTATTGGGTCTGGCCATCGAGGGCATGCTTTATTGCAATCGAGAGTTCAGCGATCGACCAAGGCTTGAAGAGATACGTCACGGGCGGGGTTACCTCAGACGCGTCCAATTGGTAACCGGATGTCAGGATGGCCGGTAACCCAGGCCATTTTTCATGGGCCAGAGAGATGAGCTCCATACCCTTTATACTCCCAGGAACACCGTGATCTACTACCATCAGGGTGCAGTCACATCCGGTGTCCAACAAGTGAATCAAAGCATCTTCGGCATTGTCGAATGCAGCGTAGTCAGCTCCCAACTCCACCAGAATATCGACTAGGAGCGTTCTCAGGGTTTCATCATCCTCCACCACTAAGATCGTCTTCCCTGACAGGGATAAACCCTCAACGTCGAGTTTCATCAAGCACTCCATGTCCGTAGCGGAATTTTTTGAGTGTTTCACTCCCTTGTTTGCACGTCGATGGCGGCCAAGGGCCAAGCCCAATCGCCGGACAGGGCTTAATGATGGTGTTCAGAAAATTCTCGCATGAATATCTCGAATGTCTTAGGGCCCACGCCTTCGAAGCTCAGCAGCCAGCGCTTGAAATCGTCGCTACTGAGAAAACCAGCTTGCATGTCCTGAAGTTGGCCCTCCCACTTTGAAGCCAGGGTGCAGCCTAGCGCATGGAGACGGCGGGCAGTCGACTGATCGTAACGGGCGTAACCTCCCTGGCCGAGCAAACGGACGAGTGTCGAATGCGAGCAGCGAGCGAGCCTACCCGGTGTATCCGCAGCTTGTTGGTCGACCAGTACTCGATAAGTCTGCACTGCGACGCTTGAGCGAATCCGCTTTCCCATCAGGAAACTGGCGAGCAACCACCTGAACAAACCGTCGGCGCTCGTGACATCAATCCCGAGATCACGAGCTGTGACAGTGCTCACCCCTTGGTTCGACGTGGGTCAGCTGAGCGGGGGTAGGTGCGCTCCTCTTCAATCGTGCCATCTGCTTTGTGAATCTTCACAGAGGCCGTTTTGCCTTCAAAGAAATCCGGCAGCATACTGACCAGTTCCTGCTTCGTCGCAGCTCGTTTCGATGCCCGGTCAGCACCGGCTTTCTTCAACTCCCATCCATCCGAGGTCGGGCTTAGGTGGTAGTTATCCATAGTCTTCCCCTCCTAGCTAAATTGACTGGCCGTCGTCCTGGATATCTTCATCAGCTTCCGCTGCATCTGTGGCGTCAGCGTCATTCAAGGGTGGGGAAGTAGGCTTTTCCGGATCATTGATGAAGGGACGTCGCTTGGCCCCTTCTCTTCGGTGCCCTCGGTCTTCGGTTGCATGGCTAAACCTCCAAGCAAATGGATCGGTGTCCATCACTAAGCGCCTTCAGAAGGCCTCGAGAATTTCCCGACATCAATAGGTTGAGGAACGAACTCAGGGCCTTGGCCAGCCACCCGCCATTTCACTTGGGCAATGCCGTATCGCTCGGCGACGGGACGGCTAACCAGCTTGATTTTCTGCTGACTGAATCGGGGGATGATGCCAACGCCGGCGTCACAACTGGCCCAATGCCAGGCGACAGCGTTGTCCATTTTTTCTAGGCGAATAATGAATGTCCGGTGATTGCCGTGCAGTTCGTATTCGATCACGTACAGTGGAAGTGCTGGCACAAGAATCCCTCCCTAGGTCATGCGCTATTGAGGTACCTCATGGGAGAAAAATTCAGTCGGAAAGACCAAGCGGCAATTCACGCTTCAGCTGAGGTCAATCAGCATCTGGATTAAACATACCTGTCGGGGCTGCTCACACGTAGGCGTTGGAAAAGCGTTGAAAGATCAGAGATTTTCTGCCGTTCGAAAAGCGTAGGTAACCTAGACATGCTCTCCCAAAACATACCGAAGCTTTCTGACGGCGCTGTCCGGGGTCGTCAGCACAGGCCTATCGGTAAGTGCCATGCAGGCGCTGCGGTCGTCATGGAGAACTGAGCAAAGCAGATCACATCAGCATCGGCTACCGAGCCAATCATTTCACTCACCAGTCGATCATGCCTCGCCGTATCGAGCGCCTGCAGCGCTGCCATAGCTTCGGACGCCAAGGCGGACTGGACATTGACCGTCATTTGCCGGAGCTCCGCCGCCGCCATGATTTCCTCTGTAATAGAATCGATTGATGGCGCGAAGGTCGCTAGGAGCGCAATTCGTCCACCCTGATCAAGCGCCTCCTCCAGCATGGCCTCATTGGGCTTCAGCACCGGGATAGATACCGCACCCTTGCATAGATCTATAGCTTCTCCGAACGCCGAGCAGGTGAACAGGATTGCATCTCCGCCGGCATACTGCGCATAGCTCGCAAGACTCATGAAACGCTCCTTGAGCGCTTGCGTGAGCTGCCCTGCGGTACTCAGATCTCTAGGAAGAGAATCCTCAAGGAGATTGCATAGCTCTGCTTCTGGCCAAAGACGGGCGAACGCCTCGTTAATCGGAGCAATCGCCAAAGGCGTTGCGTGGATGAGGAAAATGCGTACTGACCTCCCATGCTAGCCATCATGCCTTCTCCTTGTTTAGCACCCTGAGGACTCCCTCGTCGCCTACGCCGGCACTGACCAATAGGCAGTTCAAGTCGGTCGCAACATGACTGGGCGTTCCATCATTTGAAAGCGTTTGTCCGCTTGGTTGCAGCAGGGATGCGCGAGCCATCGTAAGGGGTCGCCATGCTCCTGAGAATTATCGAGTGGCGAACAAAGCATTCTCGAAACAACAACTCGAAGACGATCCAGCCCTCTGAGCACACCTGGTATGCATCCAATGAATCTGGCACCGCTCAGCTCCCAATGAGCTACCTTGAAGCTTTGTATGCACAGACAGGCGCTCTGCCTTGCCAGCGCCTTTTTTCAACACTGGGGGAGCTATGCCAAAACTGACACTAGGGGATGTGGTTGAGGTCGTTTCTAGAGCTGGAGCGCCGAAAGCCAACAAGGTTTCTGAAATCAAAAACAGGCCACCCTATAGCCCGATCACCGATTTTTACAAGGCACTACGAGAAGGCATCGTTGCCGTCCATGAAAAAGGTGGAGAGAAAAAAGAGCTTGGTTCCATCCTTGCCCGCATCAACGATCAGAAAAAGCTGAGTAATTATCCTCGAGCGATCAAAGGCTACGAAAAGTGGTGGGGCCGGAAGCAGATCGAATGGCATGCGCCTTATGCTGTGAACTACCATGTGGGAGACATCGACATTTCGGTTAAACCCGAACTGGGCCTGATGGTCGATGGAGTGCCTCATTTCGTTAAGCTGTATCTAAAAGACGAAAAGCTGCAAAAGCTAAGGATCGATGTGGTGCTAGCCTTGATGGAGCATTCTCTCAGGCCGGACGCTCCCGAGGGTTGCTGCATGGCTATCCTGGATGTGAGGAATAGCAAACTCTTTGCCGGCCCTGGCCACGCAGACCCAAAGCTACTTTCTATGGTGAATGCGGAGATGGCATACGTCTCGGCCTATTGGGGCCACCTTTGACCGCCCGTTGAGCCATCAAGGGGTAATAAGCTGCCAACCTCGCATCACGCGATCCGGAGAAAACACTCCCTTCGGATCGCATGAAGAAGCATCAGGTCAGCTCGAGACTTTCGCTTGTTTTGCTGCCAAAAGCGCCGCAGTCCATATCTGCTCAGCTAGCCATTCTGCTTCAGCGGGGCTGAGTATCCACGCTACCCATCCAAATTTCATCGTAATCACTCCGTTTTGAAGCAGAATGGATAAATCGTAAATAGCTTCTTTGGCATCGTCGAATTCGACTACCGGATCAGGGTCATGGAACGCCCCGTGCGCAATAAAATCATCTCCAGATACGCTCATAAACATTTGATCGCCACCCGGCTGGGGGCTGGGTATATAAGGGGCAACAAGATTGCTCCAACATGCGAGTCGATTATCAAGCTTGCGTTTCATCTCCAGGGTACTTCGCTGCTTGGCCAAGTGTATAAGTGCGTGACTCAAGCTTGTAGCCACCTGGACGGCTTGAGTTAGCGTATACGCCACTCTGAAATCATGCAGCCACGTATTTATGAGGCCCGAGCGTTCAATCTTTACGATAGCACGGTAATCTTCAGGTACCTCTGGAAAACTGAAAAATGTGGAAACCTTGAATGAAAGCACGGGATTTCGGGGTTTGCTGGCAGTCATAACAATCTCAAAAATTCGCTCTTAACTATACAAACGGTTAATTTTGAAAAACCTTGAGTGATTTTTTGAGAATTTTATGCTTTATTCGCTGACACCCTCAGCGGCTCATCAAACGAATTAAATCACCCGCATAACATCACGGCAAAACAACCTGAAAGCTTAGCAATCTAACGAACCTGAACGCTTTGCCGACATGAAATCTATGAGTACGCTCTAAGCAGACCGTTTAAAACGTGCCTTGACGGATCATTAAAACCACCGAAAAATATCTTAAATTTCCTGATGAGCTATGGGGCACCATGAGATATTTCGTGACGTATATCTGCTTCGACACTTCGGTCGACCACAAGCTGCTTGGCACTCCCGACACCATTGGATATCCCGAGCACCAGATTGTGTCGCCTTTAGAAAACCCTGCGTATGCTGACTGCGTGACAATTAGCGACATCGAAGCGCGATTTGAGCGCCTGAGGAATTACCAAGTCAATCATAACGAAGTCACTTTCCCATGCTGCACAGTTAAAGTGCTCAGGGTCGAGCCGCTGGAAGATAGTTGGTTTGTGAAAGGCTGGGATCAGCCGCAGAGCGCTGCACACGCTTAGGCATAGCGGTATGCCCCGTTTATGTGGGAAACACCGCCTTTGGCATAGGGGCTGAGGATCATGGCCATTCGAATTGAGGGACTCGATCCTGCAAAGTTTTCTCAGGCGAGCGGAGCGCGCAGGCCTCTTGGGCCGGAGGCGTAAGGATGGAAGCCCGTTAGGGCCAGGCCGCACGAACGTGAGGCCTGGTTCACGACAGCCGTCCGCGAATGCGGCACGCGCGAAAGTCAGCGGTGCAGTTTGCTAAACCGCTCTGCCAGGACAGCTGGTGCAATCGGCTGCCAGGTTTCGAATACAGTTGTTTTGTAGAATAGATTGATTCCAATCCCTACGAAAAACGCCTGAACCAAACAAGCAAGGACGAAGGAGTAACGCGTTACATCGCCCGCATACCGTGCAAAACCACTCACAGAGCTATTGTAGCCACCGACTATCGAGTCCAAAGTAAAGAACAACGCCACCCACGCGAGCAAAAAGGCAACTGATGCATAAATGGCGCCATTGACCCAAATGCCGAATTGTGAAGTATACTTCAAGCTTGGCACGTCGATGACGCTACCGCCCGCAGGTTTAACAGCATATACGAAGCCCTTGTTATCAACTTTTTTTCTTGAATTCTGTACCATGCCATAAAATTCATAGTCACGGCCATTTTCAAGCTCTTCAAATATCTTTGTAGGCATCCGAAAATTTGGAATCAGCACATCATCAAGCTTTACAATGACCTGGACGTTATCAGAAAATCTCTGGAAGACCCTGATGTCGTCAAGGCGTCCCGAGAACTTAAGATACTCAAACTTTATCACTTACAGCTCCTTGCTTACTGTCTATATTGCAGGCACAGAGACACCCAGGGCATGACACATTCACGCCCTAGGCTCATTTCAAAAATTGACTCCCGCGATTAGATGTTGGGGTAGCGATTTCCCACTAGGCGCCGGAATTCGTTGAAGCTTCGCCGCCCTCCATCGCGTTGGAATGTGGCGATAGCGTAACGAGAATGGATCGTGATGATCACCCAGAACCTTCCCTCCTTGGCCGTACCGAGGATGTCGGAAGTTTGGATAAGGTGGCCATCAGCGTATCGTCCGTGCGGCCCCTTCTTGGCATGCCCGAACACAACGCCAACCGCGCTGTGCCTACTTATGTGGACATTTACAAGAACCGCAGTGACCTCTTCCTCGAAGCCTTGCCCGACTGCTCGAGCAATGCGAAGAAGGTCGAAATCGGAGTAACGTTTGACATGGAAATCGACTTCAACGTCGTTGTTCTCAGTCATGCTTAATGCTCCCCATTCCCTGCAACTGATGTCGATTTCGAGTTCGAGGTACGACTGCGATACAGCTCCTTCAGCCCAGTCAGGGACTCGACTTTTAGGCCTGGTTCATGGGTGTCGATGTAAACCTCACCGCCCTCAACCTCAAGGATCGATACTGGCACTTCATCCATGCTGAAGCCCATGGAGAGAGACACCAGCTTTTCCATCTTCCAGCCATCGCTTTTGTTCATCCAACCAGGTGTGACCGCTTGGACTTCATGAACAACCAATTTTTCATCTTGAGCCACTAGCAACTCAACGAGCCGGGTCTCGTCATTGAGCATTTCTTCATAGCTCCGGAATTGGCCGTCATAGATACGCTGAACACTGACGTGATACCAGTGCGTAGCAAGAGCTCGGGAAACGCCGTGCCAATGCATCAATCCATCACCAAACATTCCTGGGAAACCGGCGATATCAGCTTGGTGCGAACGGAACATATTTTGACCTCTGAAACAGGCGAGTTCCACGAGTAGCTCGTGACACTTAGAAGATGGAGAAGATGGCTTGCAAGCTGGAAGGCTTGCGATAACCAGGGCCTTTCAAAACGTAGGCTGTATTCCGAGTTACGAACAGGTAACCATCTTCAAGCGAAGTTCCCATGGAGGAGCGTACCCAGTTGCCAGGTTCGAAGCGGCGCTGGTCGTCATGTAGCACATTGTGAGCAAACAGAAACATCGGCTGGCATCCGGCTGCGGTTACTTTCGCTCGCTCCTCGTCAGTAATTATCGCATCGAGAATTACCCAATCCTCAACCACGCAGAGAGGAAACCACTTGAACCGCTGTCGTGCCGCAGTGAGAACCTCTTCGAGAGAAAGCTCGGAGCCAACCAGGGCAACCCCATTTTCGCCCAGCAGCCCATCTTCGAGCCCTCTTTCCATTCGCTGCGTCCCCGCCAACAATTACACATAAATTGACGATCTAAGCCTTGACCGCCACCCATATTACTATAGCTCTTTGCATGGCGGCAGGCAAACGCGGCATACCGTTCGCTTTTGGGGAGCTTGCGATGTCGCTGCGTTATTCCTTTGCAGCATGCCTCCAGTTGCTACGCACTCGTAAAGGGCTGTACCAGGAGGACATCGCCAACGTCGGCGGTTCGGTCTCTCAGCCTTATGTGAGCAAGCTAGAACTCGGAAAGAGTGTGGTGAGTCTCGACACGAGCTATCAGATAGCAGCCGCGTTGAAGGTGGAGCCGATCACCCTCCTAGCTTTAACGGTTGCCTCTCATGATCAAAAAACAGCTAGGGAAATGCTGCTGGCTGCGCTAGCGGAGCTGGATGCCTTGGAGCTGGCAGATGCGAGCCTTCCAACGGCGCCAGCGGAATTAGCCCGCCATGGGACAGATAGCGCCAGGAAGAAATGGGAGGCGGTTCAGGACTTGAAGAAGCGAGGCTTCACCCAAGCCCGGGCGAAGAAAGAGCTGGGCATTCCTGAGTCGACTTTGCGTCGGTTGTGGCACCAGCAATTCGAATGAGCAATCCGTTGAGGAAAGGCACTCGAGAGGCATGATCGTATCGGTTGTAAGCTCATCACAGAACTCGTGAGGTGTATTGCTCCCTAACCCCCTTCCTGACTCACTATTAGCTCAGGTTCACTCCCCATCATAAGCGCACCGAATCTAAAGATTTTACGTCAAAGGCATCAAAGCCTTTTGGGCTTTGGGCAAGGGCAAGGGCAAGGGCAAGGGCAAGGGCAGTCAAAACCTTGAGGGTTTTGACACTAAGCCCAGTGTGTCCACAAAACATATTTATCGTTGACGACCATCCGGTGATTCGCCTGGCCGTCCGTATGCTGCTGGAAAACCAGAACTACAAGATTGTCGGCGAGTCGGACAACGGCGTAGACGCCATGCAAATGATCCGCGAGAGCAACCCCGACCTGGTCATTCTTGACATCAGCATCCCCAAGCTAGACGGCCTGGAGGTGCTGGCCCGCTTTCAGAGCATGGCCCTGCCCTTGAAGGTTCTGGTATTGACTGCACAGTCCCCGGCATTGTTTGCCGTACGTTGCATGCACTCGGGCGCAGCAGGTTATGTCTGCAAGCAGGAAGACTTGAGTGAACTGCTCAGTGCAATCAAGGCCGTACTGGCCGGTTATAACTACTTCCCCAGCCAGGCAATAAAAAACAACCAGACGACCGACAGCGACCTGCAACTTTTCCGCCAGGTAAATGACCGCGAACTGATGGTGCTTCAACTTTTCGCCCAAGGCCGCAGCAACAAGGAAATTGCCAAGGGCATGTTCCTCAGCAGCAAGACTGTCAGTACCTACAAGAAGCGCCTCATGCACAAACTGCAAGTCAATACGCTGGTCGATCTGATCGAGATGGCCAAGCGCAACGCGCTGGTCTGAACGTGGTCATGGCCCGAGCTATCAATCGCCTGCTGCTCGTCCTGCTGCTGCTCAGCGGCGCGACACAGGCTGGCCATCGCGAAGCCGCGTCCTTTACATTACTGGCGCGCTCATCGGCCCGCCCCGTCCAGCCCGTGCTCACGCCCGAACAACGGCAATGGCTCGAAGGCCAGCAGGAACTGGTACTGGGCACGTCGGCCCCCGACTATCCACCGTTCGACATCACCGGTGGCGGCAACGACTACCAGGGCCTGACCGCCGAGTATGCAAGCCTGATCGGCAAGGCCTTGCAGTTGCCAGTGAGGGTGCTGCGTTTCTCCAGCCGGCAGGCGGCGGTGGAGGCGCTCCGGCACGGGGATATTGACCTGCTGGGCAGCGCCAATGGCTACGAAGCGGCCAGTGACGGCCTGGCACTGTCGCGGCCCTATGCCGTCGACCAACCTGTATTGGTAACGCGTGAAGACGAAAAACGGGCGCTGGACATGGACCTTGCCGGCATGCGCCTGGGTATGCTCTACCACTATTTGCCTAGACAAGAAGTACTCACCGCCTACCCCAAGGCCGAGCTGCTGGCCTTTGGTTCTTCCAGTCAGGCACTGAATGCTGTCGCATTCGGCCAGGCCGACGTGTTCATCGGCGACACCATCTCCACGCACTACCAGCTCAACCGTGGTCATCTGCCCCGCCTGCGCATGGCCAACTTCGGCAAACACGAGGCCATCGGCTTCGGTTTTGCCTTGCGTCAGCAAGATACCGTGCTGCTGGACCTGGTGAACACCATCCTGGACAGGCAAAGCCCGGCCATACGCTCCAGTATCTTCAAACGCTGGAGCGCCGGCAGCGACCTGTTGCTGAGCGATCGCCAACTGCAATTGAGCGCGGCCGAGCAGCAGTGGTTGCAGAAGCATCCCGTGATGCGCGTGGCAGCCGATGACGCGGCTGCACCACTGTCCTATTTCGATGATTCGGGGCATTTCCGAGGCATCACCGCCGACCTGCTGGAACTCATTCGCCTGCGCACCGGGTTGCGTTTCGAAGTGCAGCGCGCCAGTGGCATTGCCGACATGGTCGCCCGCCTCAAGGATGGCCGGGCCGATGTCATCGCCGCACTGGCCAGCGCCGGGAAACCAGGGGACGACCTGCAAATCAGCCGCCCCTACCTCGAAAGCGCCTATGTGCTGGTCAACCACAAGGACAACAACACACTGAGTTCACTGGAGCAGTTGCAGGGGCATCGCATCGCCATTACCCGGGACAGCACCATGAACGCCATGCTGTCCCGGGACTACCCAAAGATAAGCTGGGTCGAGACCGAAAGCGCGTTCTACTCCATGGCGTTGCTCAACAGCGGGGCCGTCGATGCGGTGATCACCACCCTGATCGACGCCAACCACGCCTTGGCCAGCAACCCCGAGCTGGTCATCCGCACCTCGGTCGGCAGCGAACCCGCCAACTTCGCCATGGCCACCATTGCCCCGTCACCGGCGCTGTTGTCTATCCTCGACAAGGCTTTGCTGAGTATCTCACCCGAGGAGCTGGGGGTAATCAACAACCGCTGGCGCGGCTTTGGCAGGCATGAGGATGACAACACCAAAGGCTACAGCCGCCTTGCCCTGCAGGTGGTGCTGGCCACGGTCGTGCTTTTATTGCTGGCCCTGCTCTGGAATGCCCGCCTGCGGCTGCAGATTCGCCAGCGCCAGTGCGCCGAACGCGCGCTGAACGACCAGTTGGCATTCATGCGCGCCCTGCTCAACGGTACGCCCCACCCCATGTATGTGCGCGACCGCGAGGGTTGCCTGAAAAGTTGCAACTACAGCTACCTTGAAGCCGTGCAGGCCCGCTCCGATCAGGTGATCGGCAGAAAACTCAACGACAGCCTGTTTGCCGATTCCGAGCAGGCTCGGCAGATCCAGGCTGATTACCAGAAGGTCATGGCGGCAGGCTCGCCGCTGATCAAGGACCGCCCACTACGGATCAAAGGCCGGGAATTGACTATCTACCACTGGATCTTGCCGTACCGCGACTCCCTGGGTGAGGTGCAGGGGATCATCGGCGGCTGGATCGACATCAGCGAACGCCGCCAACTGGTCATGGAGCTGCGCCAGGCCAAGCAGCAGGCCGACGATGCCAACCGCGCCAAGAGCACATTCCTGGCGACCATCAGCCACGAAATCCGCACCCCGATGAACGCCGTCATCGGCATGCTGGAGCTGGCGGTCAAGCGCGCCGACCAGGGCCGGGTGGACCGCAGCGCGCTGGAACTGGCACACCATTCGGCCAAAGACCTGCTAGGCCTGATCGGTGACATTCTCGACATCGTGCGCATCGAGTCCGGGCACTTGTCCCTGGCCCCGGAGGTGGTCGACCTGGCGGCGCTGGTCGAATCGGTGGCGCGCATTTTCGATGGCCAGGCGCGGCAAAAAGGCCTGGCCCTGGAGGTGCAGATCGCCCCGGCCGCACGCTGCCATGTCCTGCTTGACCCGCTGCGCTTCAAGCAGGTGCTGTCCAACCTGGTGAGCAATGCCATCAAGTTCACCGAGCATGGTCAGGTGCGCATCTGCGTCAGCCTGCTGGATGACGGTACCAGCACACCCGCCGTACTGGAGCTGGAGGTGCGCGACAGTGGCATCGGCATCCACCCCGACGACCTGCAGCGCCTGTTCAACCCGTTCATCCAGGCCAACCCGCACAGCCAGGGCGCCCGCGCAGGTACCGGGCTGGGCCTGGCCATCTGCCGCAACCTGTGCGAAATGATGGGCGGCAGCCTGTCCATGAAGAGCCTGGAGGATGTCGGTACCCAGGTGCGCCTGAAGATGCCGCTGCAACGGGTGGATGGCGCAGAGCAGCCGAAACCGCTGCCCGAGCAGCTCGACGTGCCCGACCCACGGCTGAACGTGCTGGTCATCGATGATCACCCGGCCAACCTGCAACTGATGGCGCAACAACTTGGCTACCTGGGCCTGGAGCACGCCAGCGCCCGCGATGGGCGGGAAGGCCTGGCGACCTGGCGGGAAGGCGACTTCGATGTGCTGGTACTCGACTGCAACATGCCGCACATGAACGGTTACCAGCTGGCGACTGCCGTGCGCGCCGAAGAACGCCATGGCAAGCGCCCCCCCTGCACCATCCTCGGCTATACCGCCAACGCACAGCCGGAAGTACGCCGCAAGTGCCTGACCGCCGGCATGGACGACTGCCTGCTCAAGCCCATCAGCCTGAGCACCCTCAGCCAGCGCCTGGCTGGCATTCGCCCGCGCCGCCAGCAACGCCCCCGCCGCAAGCTGTACCAGCTGGACGGCCTGGCCGCCGTGGTCGGGCCTGACCCGGTCGATCGTCAGCGCTTCCTGGAGGCCCTGCACCAGAGCCTTCAGGCCGATCTGGCCAGCCTGATGGCGCTTCACCCGCAACACGACAGCGGCGCCATTGCCGAGCAGGCCCATAAGGTGCTCAGCGCCGCACGCATGCTGGAAGCCCCTGACCTGATGGCGGCCTGTGAAGCCCTCGAAGCCAGCGACTTGCCCACTGCCCAGGTGCGCCTGCGGCGCCAGGTACTGGCACGGCATATGTGCCGAGTGGAGCGTGCCCTGGCCAAGGAGTTGGCCACAAGCAGAGATACTCAGGCAGGCAACCACACGTGTTAACTGGTAGACTGCGCGGCGTTATTACCTAAGAGGATTGTTTCATGGCCACAAACCGCTCCCGTCGTCTGCGCAAGAAGCTGTGTGTCGACGAGTTTCAGGAATTGGGCTTCGAGCTGAACCTGGAATTCAAGGAAGATCTGGATGACCAGGCAATCGATGCTTTCCTCGACGCGTTCCTGGAAGAAGCCATGGACGCCAACGGCCTGGATTATGTAGGCGGTGACGATTTCGGCCTGGTGTGCTCGGTCAAACGCGGCTCGGTCAGCGAAGAACAGCGCGCTGCCGTTGAAGCCTGGCTCAAAGGCCGCAGCGAACTGACCAAAATCGAAGTCAGCCCGCTGCTGGATGCCTGGTACCCGGAAAAGCCTATCAACAAGGCTGAGTGATACTTGTCAGCTTCGAGCTGAAAGGTTGATTGCTGAAAAGGCCACCCCATTCGGGTGGCCTTTTTATTGGCGATGCTTTTCCGTCGAACGTGACGCATCGCGGCTGCGCTTGGGGCATAATGCGTAGTGTTTACGTCGTGGGGCCATCATCTCTTACAGCCCCAAAGCCCTTTTCCCTCGCCGCAGGGTATTCACTCGCTATGATCAAAACGCTTCGTCCCCTCATACTTGCCGGCCTGCTGTTGCCACTTGCCTTGCCCAGCCACGCCGCCGTCAATACCACCCTGCCTGCCAAAGTGCAGCAGGCGCTCAAGGCCAACAAGCTGCAGGACACAGCACTGTCGCTGGTGATGCTGCCGCTGGACGGCCCCGGCACCCCGACCGTGTTCAATGCCGATGTGTCGGTGAACCCGGCCTCGACCATGAAATTGGTCACGACCTACGCCGCCCTCGAACTGCTTGGCCCGACCTTCCAGTGGAAAACCGAGTTCTACACCGACGGCACCCTGAGCAACGGTGTGCTTAACGGTAACCTGTACCTTAAAGGTGGCGGTGACCCCAAACTGAACATGGAAAAGCTGTGGCTGCTGATGCGTGACCTGCGCGCCAATGGCGTGCGCACCGTCACCGGTGACCTGGTGCTGGACCGCAGCCATTTCGTGCAACCCAACCTGCCGCAGTTCAACGACGACGGCGGTGATGAAAACAAGCCGTTCCTGGTCAAGCCCGACTCGCTGCTGGTCAACCTCAAGGCCCTGCGCTTCGTGGCGCGCAATGATGGTGGCAAGGTCACCGTCGCAGTCGAGCCGCCGATTGCCAATATCCGTATCGACAACCAGGTCAAGCCGGTAGCCTCGAAGAAATGCACCGGTGATGTGCGCTACAACCCGGTGCCCCAGGCCGACGGCATCAGTGTCACGGTCAGCGGCCAACTGGGTGACGGCTGCAACTCGCAAACCTACCTGTCGCTGCTCGACCATTCCACCTACGCCGCCGGTGCCGTGCGCGCAATCTGGAACGAACTGGGTGGCAACATCCAGGGTGGCGACCGCATCGAGAATGTGCCCAAGAGTGCTCGCCTGTTGGCCCGCGCCTTCTCGCCAGACCTGGTGGAAGTGATCCGCGACATCAACAAGTACAGCAACAACACCATGGCCCAGCAGCTGTTCCTGAGCCTTGGCGCGCAGTTCCGCACCGATGCCGATGGTGACGACGCCCGTGCTGCCCAGCGCGTGGTACGCCAATGGCTGGCGAAAAAGGGTATTACTGCGCCGCATCTGGTGATGGAAAACGGCTCTGGCCTGTCGCGTGCCGAACGGGTCAGTACCCGGGAAATGGCCGAGATGCTGAAAGCCGCCTGGAAGAGCCCTTACGCTGCCGAATTCATGAGCTCGATGCCGCTGGTGGGCATGGACGGCACGATGCGCAAGCGTCTCAAGCGCACCGCGATGACCGGTGAAGGGCACATCAAGACCGGCACACTGAACACGGTGCGGGCGATTGCCGGCTTCAGCCGCGACAGCAACGGCCATACCTGGGCGGTGGCGGCGATTCTCAACGACCCTAAACCGTGGGGTGCCTCGCAGGTGCTGGATCAGGTGTTGCTTGACCTGTATCGCCAGCCGAAGCTGGCTGGCAGTACAGCAGCTAATTGATTGGTTAGCCTGTATTGGCCTTTTCGCGGGTGAACCCGCTCCTACAGGGGTGAGCACGGCTTACCAAACCTGTGCAACCTGTAGGAGCGGTTTTCGCCGCGAAAGGCTCGGTACCGGCAACCGACAGCACTTAGGCCGACTCCCCCTCCACCCGGTCCCGCCCGGCCTGTTTGGCCGCATACACGCCGGCGTCGGCGCGCAACAGCAAGGCATCAGCGCCTTCGCCCGACCGCCAACCCGCCACCCCAAAGCTTGCAGTCACCTGGCCCACGCCTTCCACCGGCACATTGCGCACCCCTTGCCACAACTCCAGCGCCAGCAACCGCGCCTGATCGACATCGCTGCCCGGGCAAAGCACCATGAACTCTTCCCCGCCCAAGCGGCAAAACACATCGGTACGCCGTAAACGCTGACCGATGCGCTGGCACAGGCTACGCAGCACCCGGTCGCCGACGGCATGGCCGAAGCGGTCGTTGATGCGCTTGAAGTGATCGATGTCGAGCATGATCACCGCCAGCGCCAAGCCATCGCGCTGGGCCCGTTCCAGTTCGATCTTGAGCCGCTCCTGGAAGTAGCGACGATTATGGATACCGGTCAGGGAGTCTGTGACCGACAGCGCCCGCAACTCTTCCTCCACGCCCTTCAGGTCGGAGATGTCAGTCAGGTAGCCATGCCACAGCGTGCAGCCCTGCTCGCCCACTTCCGGGGTCGCCTCGCCACGCACCCAGCGCAGTCCGGCCCGGGGCAGGCAGACCCGATACTCCTCGCGCCAGGGTGACAGGTGTTCGGCCGAATAGCGCACCGAGCGGCGCACGCGCTCCAGGTCATCGGGGTGGATACGTTCGAACACCCCCGAGGCATCCTCACGCAATTGCATGAGGTCGACCTCATAAATGTCATACAGGCCCATGCTGGCATAGGGAAAACACGAATGGCCGTTGGCATCCAGGCGATATTGGTAGATGCCGCCCGGCACCTCGGCACTGAGCTTTTCCAGCAACCGGTCACGCGCTGCCAACGCCTCATGCACCCGCCGCCGCTCGGTCACGTCAATGCAGATGGCCAGGTAGCCAACCCACAACCCCTGTTCGTCGAGCATGGCAGTCACCAGCATGTTGGCGACCAGCTGGCTGCCATCGGACCGTAGCAAGGTCCACTCGCCAGGCTCGGCCCCGTGCTCCTGTACCGTTTCAGCGAACATCGCCTGGCCCCCAGCAATGGCGCGGCCAAAACGCAAGCTCAAGGCATGGGCACGCAGGTTCAGCTCCTCCGGCAGCACCAGGTCTTCAAGGCGCAAGCGGCCGATCGCTTCGCTGGCCGCGTAACCGAGCATGCGTTCGGCACCGGCGTTGAACGTGCTGACCACCCCCTTGAGGTTGGTGGCGATGATCGCCACCTGGGTTGCGGCATCTAGCACACTGCGCAGTTGGTTGTGGGTGCCACGTAACGACTGCTCGCTGACCTGCAACTCGGCCGTACGCTGAGCGACCAAGGCCAGGGCGCGCTGACGCTGGCTCAACAGGCTGTAGAGCAGCACGCTGAGCAACAGGCTCAACAGCCCGCCCAACAAACCGACCGCCAGCACTGCCGAGGAGCGGTTCGCCTGCACGAACGCCTGGCTCGGCTGAATGCTCAGCTGGAAATAGTGATCGGCCAGGCGCAACAACTGATTGCTGGCCAGGGCCAAAGGCGCGACCTGATTTTGCGAATCGAACATCACGACGGGGCCTTCTAACCCAGACGGGTCCGTGATGCGCACGACAAGGTTGTCATCAGTCGCTACCGGCCGACCGTCGCTGACCAGCTCGCGCATGCTCAGCAAGGCCACCACATAACCCGCTGCAGCACCGCGGGGGTCGGCATCGGAAAATACCGGCGCGACCATCAACAGGCCGCGCTCTGCCGAGTGGGTATCGAGCAGGGCCAATGGCTCGGACACCGCCATGCTGCCTGGCCCCAACGCCCGCGCCAAGGCCGCCTGAGGCTCGCTTCGGCCAGCGAGGTCCAGGCCGTAGGGCAACCCGGGCAGTTCGCCCGATTGGGTATAGAGTACCGGGAAGTAATGGTCGCGCTGCGACGCCGGGCGCCACTGGCCTTGCGCGTCCTTGTCCCGGATCACGTAGCCTGGGCCGGTATGGGCACTGGCCAGGCGCTCGAATTCGGCGCGTTGCGTAGCCTCGACGCGCGGCGCCCAGGCATAGGCCAGGGTGCGCTGCAGCAGTGGCCGGGCATAGCCGTCAAATTCGCGCGGGCTGATGTCGTTGGAAAAGCTGAAAAACCGCCGCAGCCCGTCCAGGCGCTGCTGCTGTTCGTCAAAGCGCTCGGCAATACGGCTGGCGCGCTCACTGGCCAGCAGCTCAAAGCGCTGGCGCAGCTGCTGTTTGTAGAAGGTGTGCGCGGCAAATGCCAAGGCGGCGGTCAACAAGCCGCCCGCCACCAGTGCAATCAGCGCCATCGCCCAGGCGGACGCCCTCTCTGTGCACAAGCCAAGCAACCGCGCACGCACGCCACACTTTGACATACACCCATCTCGTCACGTCAGCGTCCTGCGGATTATCTTGCCCTGCCCTCAGTTATAGCTATTGGCCATTAGCCGTGCAATGTACCTCGTCGCCTCAACGAAGCTGCAAACGCCAGGCGCGATGGATACGGTTATTACGCGCGAAGTCCGGGTCCAGGGTCTGCGCGCTGATTTCTTCCACCACGTAACGCGCCATCAGGTGCTCGTCCAGCTGGAACTTGCGGAAGTTGTTGGAGAAATACAGCACACCACCCGGCGCCAGACGGGCCATGGCCAGGTCCAACAGCTGAACATGGTCACGCTGCACGTCGAATACACCTTCCATGCGCTTGGAGTTGGAGAAGGTTGGCGGGTCGATGAAGATCAGGTCGTAGCTGTCACGGTTGCCTTCCAGCCAAGCCATTACATCGCTTTGCTCCAGGCGGTTGCGCTCGGAATAGCCATTGAGTGCCAGGTTACGCCGCGCCCAGTCCAGGTAGGTTTTTGACAGGTCGACGCTGGTGGTGCTGCGCGCACCGCCCTTGGCCGCGTGCACGGTGGCCGTCGCGGTGTAGCAGAACAGGTTGAGGAAGCGCTTGCCGGCAGCCTCACGCTGGATGCGCATACGCATCGGGCGGTGGTCGAGGAACAGCCCGGTATCCAGGTAGTCGGTGAGGTTGACCAGCAGCTTGACGCCACCTTCGTTCACTTCCTGGAAGCGGCCCTCGGTAGCCTGACGTTCGTACTGGCGCGTGCCGCTTTGCCGCTCGCGACGTTTGAGCACTACACGCTGCGGCGAAATGCCCAACGCCTGCGGGATGGCCGCCAGTGCATCGAGCAGACGCGCCTGAGCCTTGTCCGGGTCGACCGAACGTGGCGCGGCGTATTCCTGCACGTGTACCCAGTCCTGGTACAGGTCGACCGCCAGGGCATATTCAGGCATGTCGGCATCGTACAGGCGGTAGCAGTCGATCTGCTCGCGACGGGCCCACTTGCCCAGTTGCTTGAGGTTCTTCTGCAGGCGGTTGGCAAACATCTGCGCCCCTTCCGACAGCCGAGCGGGCTCGCTGGCCTGCGGCACCTGCTGGCGGGCTTCGGTGCCTTCAGGCTGCGCTTCGCGGCGTTCACCGGTGACGAACTGGTCAGGCTGCACCTTGAACAGCAGCAGCTTGCATGGCAATGCGCCGTTCCAGAACGCGTACTGCTTGTGGCTACGAATGCCCATGCGCTTGCCCAGTTGCGGCGCACCCGTGAATACCGCTGCTTCCCAGCCCATGCAGGCCTGGCGCAGGCGCTCGCCCAGATTCTGATAGAGGTACAGCAGGCTGGCTTCGTCACCCAGGCGCTCACCGTAGGGCGGGTTGCTGATGACCAGGCCTTTCTGGTTCTGGTCCGGGCGTGGCTCGAATGTACTGACTTCGCCTTGGTAGATCTTCACCCAGTCGCCCAAGCCGGCACGCTCGACGTTGTTGCGGCCCGGCTGGATCAGCCGCGGGTCAGCCTCGTAGCCACGGATCCACAGCGGTGGCTTGGCCAGGCCGGCCTGCGCGCGCGCCTGCGCTTCGTCATGCACCTTGCGCCACAGCGCCGGCACATGGCCGAGCCAGGCACTGAAGCCCCAGCGTTCGCGCTTGAGGTTGGGGGCGATATCGGCGGCGATCATCGCGGCCTCGACCAGGAAGGTACCCACACCGCACATCGGGTCGGCCAGCGCACCACCTTCGGCAGCAATACGCGGCCAGCCAGCACGGATCAGCACCGCTGCCGCCAGGTTTTCCTTCAGCGGCGCGGCGCCTTGCTGCAGGCGGTAGCCACGCTGGTGCAGGCTGTGCCCGGACAGGTCGAGGGACAAAATGGCCTCGCCGCGGTCCAGGCGCAGGTGCACACGCACGTCTGGGTCGATCTTTTCCACGGACGGGCGCAGGCCTTCGCGGTTACGCAGCTTGTCGACGATCGCATCCTTGACCTTCAGCGCACCGAAGTGAGTATTGTCGATGCCTGAGCCATGGCCGCTGAACTCCACAGCCAGGGTGCCGTCGGCTGCCAGGTGGTCAGCCCAGTCGACCGCGTGCACGCCGTCGTAAAGGTCGTCGGCGTTCTTCATCGAGAAGCGCTTGAGCACCAGCAATACGCGGTTGGCCAGACGTGACCAGACACACAGGCGGTAAGCAGTTTCCATGTCGGCGGCGCCGCGAATGGCCGAGGTGTGCTCGCGCACCTCGTCAAGGCCGAGGCCCTTGGCCTCTTCGGCGAGCAGGCTTTCAAGGCCTTTGGGACAGGTGAGGTAAAGTTCGAAACGGTCCGACATGAGTATTCCAGCGCCTTGGGCTATTTGACTGACGGGGCGACGCATCGCCCCGCGATGTTTGCCCGTACACCTTTCCAGCAGGCGTGCGGGTGGCCCTCTGCGACACACAACGTGCTGCAGAAAAGCCGGGCCGCCTGACCGATCCGTGCTTGGCCCAGTGGCAAAGACAGCTTAGATCATCAGGCAGTACGCGTAATTCTGGCGATCTGCGGGCCAATGTGACCCTTCGTCGCATTTCAAATTATTTCTGTCATCCGCAAACAACGCTGGCGAAATGACGTCAAAGAACGGCAAACCCCGATCATTGCAGGGCTAAACACCAAATAAGGTTGAGTCGCATTTATTTACTTATCCCCTCACCCTTGGAAAGGTTACGTGCTTATGACAAATCGATCATTCACACCGTGACTCGCATTCGATAGAACTGGTCTCAGGCCGCTTCGCAACGAGGCGGCACTTTCAGCTCGCCACGCCGGCAGCGAGCGCAAACCGGCAGAACGACTCTGCCCGGCCTCGGAGAGGCCGACGGGACATTACAGTCAACAAGTGAGGGCAACACCCTATGAGAAGACTTAAGCGTGATCCGTTGGAAAGAGCATATTCACGTGGCTACCAATACGGGGTCACCGGCAAATCCCGCGAACTTTGCCCCTTCAATCTTCCTTCTGTTCGCCAAGCCTGGATCAACGGCTGGCGTGAAGGTCGCGGTGATAACTGGGACGGAATGACTGGCACCGCTGGCATCCATAGACTCAACGAAAATCACGCCGTTGGCTGAACGAGGACACTGAATTCGATTTACCATGCACGCCCCATCCGGGCGGCGGGCTAAGGCCCAGGGGCCCCTCGAAGGGGCCCTTTTTTATGCCTTGGCAAACCTCATCAGCTGTACCCACACTATCCCTGCAAGAGCGGGCTGGCCCGCGAATCGGCCCATCAGGTCACCGCGGCATTGCCGCGATAGCATCCACCGCTTCGCGAATCAGCGCCGGCCCTTTGTAGATGAAGCCCGAGTAAATCTGCACCAGGCTCGCCCCGGCCGCGATCTTCTCGGCAGCATGGCGGCCTTCGGTAATGCCACCGGCGGCAATGATCGGCAACTTGCCGCCCAGCTCACCTGCCAGCACCTTGACGATGTGGGTGCTCTTCTCCCGCACCGGTGCGCCCGACAGGCCGCCCGCCTCGCCACCGTACGGCAATGCTTCGACACCTTCACGGCCCAGCGTGGTGTTGGTGGCGATCACCGCATCCATGCCCGACGCCATCAGCGCGGCGGCCACCAGCACCGTTTCTTCGTCGCTCATGTCCGGTGCGATCTTGATTGCCAGGGGCACGCGCTTGCCATGTGCACCGGCCAGTTGCTCGCGTCGCTCGGCCAGGGCGTCGAGCAACTGCTTGAGCGAGTCGCCGAACTGCAGGCTGCGCAGGCCCGGGGTGTTGGGCGAGCTGACATTGACCGTGATGTAGCTGGCGGCGGTGTAGACCTTGTCCAGGCAGATCAGGTAGTCATCGACGGCACGTTCGACCGGGGTATCGAAGTTCTTGCCGATGTTGATGCCCAGCACCCCCTTGTAGCGCGAGGCGCGTACGCGGTCGAGCAGGTGATCAACGCCCAGGTTGTTGAAGCCCATGCGGTTGATGATGGCCGTGGCTTCCGGCAGGCGGAACAACCGTGGCTTGGGGTTGCCTGGCTGCGGACGCGGGGTGACAGTGCCGATTTCGACAAAGCCGAAGCCCAGCTGGGCGAAGCCGTCGATGGCCGCGCCGTTCTTGTCCAGGCCAGCTGCCAGCCCCACCGGATTGGCGAAGTTCAAGCCCATGACCGAAACCGGCAATGACGCCGGTTGCTTGCACAGCATGCCGTTGAGGCCCATACGGCCACCGGCGCCGATCAGGTCCAGGGACAGGTCGTGGGAAGTTTCCGGGGAAAGCTTGAACAGCAGCTGGCGGGCCAGGGTATACATGGGCGGGCAAGGCTCAGGGTGAGTGAGGGGGCGATTATAGCCAGCGTGGGGCTGGCAGGACAGCAAATCGTGGAGCGCTTGGCACATCGGTTGCACCTGTTCAGCCCACAGCCTTATCAGTAAGGGCGAGGATTCTTGTGAACACTGTACCCCGAGCAACGCCCCTGGCCTGGGTCAACGGCAGCGACGCGCCGGAAAAAACCAGCCTGAACATCGGCTACATGGCCCTGACCGACTGCGCCTCGGTCGTGGTCGCCGCCACCCAGGGCTTCGCCCAGCAGCACGGCCTTACCCTCAACCTCAAGCGCCAGGGCTCGTGGGCCGGGCTGCGCGACAAGCTGGTCAGCGGCGAACTGGACGCCGCGCATTGCCTGTATGGCCTGGTCTACGCCGTGCACCTGGGCATTGGCGGCGTACCCGCCAGCGACATGGCCGTGCTCATGGGCCTGAACCAGAACGCCCAAGCTATCAACCTGTCCCCTGCCCTGCAGCGCAAGGGCGTGACCAACCCTGAGGCACTGGCGCGCCTGGTGCACCAGCATGGCGCACGCCTGACGTTCGCCCAGACCTTCCCCACCGGCACCCACGCCATGTGGTTGTATTACTGGCTGGCCAGCCAGGGCATCCACCCGCTGCGCGACGTCGACAGCGTCGTGGTGCCACCGGCGCAGATGGCTGCACACCTCCAGGCCGGGCGCATTGACGGCTTCTGCGTTGGTGAGCCCTGGGCCGCCGACGCGGTGGCCAAAGGCCAAGGCTTCACCTTGGCCACCAGCCAGTCGATCTGGCCGGATCACCCGGAAAAGGTCCTGGCCTGCGCCCGCGTCTTTGCCGAGCAATACCCCAACAGCGCCCGCGCGTTGATCAAGGCGATCCTCACCGCCAGCCGGTTCATCGAACAAAGCCCGGAAAACCGCCGCAGCACCGCGCAACTGCTCAGCGCAAGTGCCTATCTGGACACCCCGCTGGACAGCATAGCCCCCCGCCTGCTCGGCCATTATGAGGATGGCCTGGGCAACCAGTGGCAAGACCCACACGCGCTGCGCCTGTTCGACCAAGGCCGGGCCAACCTGCCCTACCTGTCCGACGGTATGTGGTTCATGACCCAGTTCCGCCGCTGGGGCCTGCTGCGCGAAGACCCCGACTACCTCGGCGTGGCCCGGCAAGTCCAGCAACTGCAGTTGTACAGCGAGGCCGCACAGACCCTGGGCATCGCTTGCCCAGACCAACCGATGCGCAGCAGCCTGCTGATCGATGGTTCCCGCTGGGACGGCAGCGACCCCTTCGGCTATGCCCGCAGTTTCAGCTTGCATGCCTTGGGCGACTTGCCCGATGCCCGCGTCGGCGCGTGAGGGGGACGAACATGTTGCGCATCCTGCTGATCGACGACACCCAGAGCAAGCTCGGCCGCCTCAGGGCGGCCTTGAGTGAGGCCGGCTTCGAGATCATCGAAGCCCCAGACCTGACCATCGACCTGCCCGCCTGCGTCGAAACGGTGCGCCCGGACGTGGTGCTGATCGACACCGACTCACCAGACCGCGATGTAATGGAACAGGTAGTGCTGGTGAGCCGTGACCAGCCGCGGCCCATCGTGTTGTTCACCGACGAGCACGACCCCGGGATGATGCGCCAGGCGATCCAGGCAGGGGTCAGCGCCTATATCGTCGAGGGTATCCATGCTGCGCGGCTGCAGCCGATCCTGGACGTGGCCATGGCCCGCTTCGAAAGCGACCAGGCACTGAAGGCGCAGCTGCTGGCGCGCGACCAGCAACTGGCCGAACGCAAGCGCATCGAGCAGGCCAAGGGTTTGCTGATGAAGATGAAGGATTGCAACGAAGAGCAGGCCTATACCCTGATGCGTCGCCAGGCCATGAGCCGGCAGCAGAAGCTGATCCAGGTGGCCGAACAGATCATTGCCATGCATGAGATGCTCGGCTGATGCGCTGAAAATCTCAAGCCAGCCCCACCAGAAGTTGGCCCATCTCTTGCTCAACAAATCTCACCGGTAGCCAACGGCGGTTACCCCACTTGAATCCCGACAAAGACGTCGCTCTCCCCTCCACGCCCGTGGAGCGGGTAGCGGCGTCTTTTTCGTTCCGTTGTACTACCGAGTGAGGTGTTCGATGAGTACCAGCTTCTGGAAATCCGGGCATGTGCCCACGCTGTTCGCCGCATTTCTGTATTTCGACCTCAGCTTCATGGTCTGGTACCTGCTGGGCCCGCTGGCGGTGCAGATTGCTGCCGACCTGCAACTGAGCGCACAACAGCGGGGCCTGATGGTGGCCACGCCGATCCTGGCCGGGGCAATCCTGCGCTTTGCCATGGGCGTTCTGGTCGACCGCCTGTCGCCCAAGACGGCTGGCCTGATCGGCCAGGTCGTGGTCATCGTCGCCCTCGCCGCAGCCTGGTACCTTGGCGTACACAGCTATGAACAGGCCCTGCTGCTCGGCGTGTTCCTGGGCTTTGCCGGTGCGTCCTTCGCCGTCTCGCTGCCGCTGGCCTCGCAGTGGTACCCGCCACAGCACCAAGGCAAGGCCATGGGCATCGCCGGCGCCGGTAACTCCGGCACGGTGTTCGCGGCCTTGCTGGCACCGGCACTGGCAGCGGGCTTTGGCTGGAACAATGTGTTCGGCTTTGCGCTGATCCCGCTGTCACTGGCGCTGGTGGTGTTCGCCCTGTTGGCGCGCAATGCCCCGCAACGGCCCAAGCCGAAAGCCATGGCCGACTACCTCAAGGCACTGGGCGACCGTGACAGCTGGTGGTTCATGTTTTTCTACAGCGTTACCTTCGGCGGTTTCATCGGCCTGGCCAGTGCCCTGCCCGGCTACTTCAGTGACCAATACGGCCTGAGCCCGGTCACCGCCGGCTACTACACCGCCGCTTGCGTGTTCGCCGGCAGCCTGATGCGCCCGCTTGGCGGCGCCCTGGCTGACCGTTTTGGCGGCATCCGCACCCTGCTGGGCATGTACGGCGTGGCCGCCATCTGCATTGCCGCCGTCGGCTTCAACCTGCCCTCTGCCGCGGCCGCACTGGCGCTGTTCGTCAGCGCCATGCTCGGCCTGGGGGCCGGCAATGGCGCCGTGTTCCAACTGGTGCCCCAACGCTTCCGCCAAGAAATCGGGGTAATGACCGGTCTGATCGGCATGGCCGGTGGCATCGGCGGCTTCCTGCTGGCGGCCGGGCTTGGCACCATCAAGCAGCACACTGGCGACTACCAACTGGGGCTGTGGCTGTTCGCCAGCCTGGGCCTGCTGGCCTGGTTCGGCCTGCACGGGGTGAAACAGCGCTGGCGCACCACCTGGGGCTCGACTGCAGTCACTGCAGCGCGGGTCTGAGGCACGCCGATGAGCCTGCAACTGAGCTTTGCCCAGGCCAGCGCCACCGGGCCGCGCGCGGAAAACCAGGACGCCCTGCGCCTGGTGACGCCGGCACCAGAACTGGCCGCCAGCAAAGGCTACCTGTTCGCGCTGGCCGACGGCGTCAGCCAATGTGCCGACGGCGGCCTGGCGGCACGCGCCAGCCTGCAGGCACTGGCCCTGGATTACTACGCCACGCCGGCCACCTGGAGCGTAGCCCAGGCCCTCGACCGTCTGCTGCTGGCGCAAAACCGCTGGTTGCGCGCCCAGGGCAGCGGCCAGCCGTTGTTGACCACGCTTAGCGCGTTGGTGTTGCGCGGCCGACGCTTTACCCTGGCCCATGTAGGCGACTGCCGGGTGTACCGCTGGCACGAGGGGAACCTGCAATGCCTGAGCGAAGACCATGTCTGGGACCAACCGGGCATGCAGCATGTACTGAAACGGGCACTGGGCCTGGACCAGCACCTGCTGGTGGATTACCTGGAAGGCGAGCTGCAACCGGGTGAATGCTTCCTGCTGCTCAGCGACGGGGTCTGGGCCAGCCTGGGCGAACAGCACATCCAGGCCGTGCTGCGCGAGCAAACTGACCTGCAACTGGCCGCCGACACCCTGGTGGCCAGTGCGCACCTCAACGGCAGCAAGGACAACGCCAGCGCCTTGCTGGTGCAAGTCGATCAACTGGGCACGGCTAACCTGGGCGATACCCTGGCGCAACTGCAACAATGGCCAGTGCCCGGCCCGCTGCGCGAAGGCCAGGTGATCGACGGCTGGCAGGTCGAAACACTGCATGCGCACAGCCGCCAGTCCTTGCTGTACAAAGTGCGCGATAGCCAGAACCAGCCTTGGCTGCTCAAGACCCTGCCCACGGCACGCGAACAGGAACCGGGGGCGGCACAAGGGCTGTTGCTGGAAGAGTGGTTTCTGCGCCGCATCGCCGGCCGGCACTTCCCCGAGCTACACACCGCCAGTCAGCGTCAGCACCTGTACTACGTGATGCGCGAATATCCCGGCCGAAACCTGGCGGCGTTGCTGGCCGAACAAGGCCCGCTGCCCTTGCCGCAATGGCTGGAAGTCGCACGGCAACTGCTGCAGGCAGTCGGTGTGCTGCATCGGCGCAACTTGCTGCACCGCGATATCAAGCCAGACAACCTGCACCTGGGCCGTGATGGCCAGCTGCGCCTGCTGGACTTCGGCCTGGCTTATTGCCCGGGCCTGTCCGAAGACCCGCTGCACGAGCTGCCCGGCACACCCTCGTACATCGCCCCGGAAGCATTCGAAGGCCACCCGCCCAGCCCGCGTCAGGACTTGTATGCAGTGGGCGTGACCCTGTACCACCTGCTGACCGGACACTACCCGTACGGCGAGGTAGAGGCCTTTCAGCGCCCGCGCTTCGGCCAGCCGGTCAACGCCGCGCGCTACCGACCCGACCTGCCGGAATGGCTGCAGCACAACCTGCTGCAGGCCGTGGCGAGCGACCCGGCGCAGCGCTTCGAAACCGCCGAACACTGGTTGCTGCTGCTCGAGCGCGGCGACCGCCAGGAACTGCCCAGCCGACCCCGGCCGCTGCTGGAGCGCGAGCCGCTGAAGGTGTGGCGCACCCTGGCCCTGTTGTCGTTGCTGATCAATTTGATACTGCTGTTCACCCTGCTCAAGGGCTGAACGCACCTTGCCGATGAGGAAACCCTGATGAATGCAAAAGTATGGCTGGTCGGTGCCGGCCCTGGTGACCCTGAACTGCTCACCCTCAAGGCCGTGCGTGCGTTGCAGCAAGCCGCCGTGGTCATGGTCGACGACCTCGTCAACCCGGCAGTGCTCGAGCATTGCCCGCAGGCCCGGGTAATGACCGTGGGCAAGCGCGGCGGCTGCCGCTCTACACCGCAAGCGTTCATTCAGCGCCTGATGCTGCGCCACGCGCGACAGGGCCGTTGCGTGGTGCGGCTCAAGGGCGGCGACCCTTGCATCTTCGGCCGTGGCGGTGAGGAGGCACTTTGGCTGCAGGGCCATGGCATCGAAGTGGAGGTGATCAATGGCATCACTGCCGGCCTTGCCGGGGCCACGCAGTGCGGGATCCCCCTGACTTCACGGGGCGTGAGCCGAGGGGTGACGCTGGTGACGGCGCACACCCAGGACGATAGCGAGCTGAACTGGGCGGCCTTGGCTCAGGGCGGGACAACGCTGGTGGTCTACATGGGGGTGGCGCGGCTGGAACAGGTGCGCCAGGGATTGCTGGCGGGGGGCATGGCGCCGGGAATGCCGGTGGCGATGATCGAAAATGCCTCGTTGCCGCAGCAGCGGGAGTGCAGAAGCGATGTGCAGGGAATGGTGGAAGCTGCGCGGGCGTTTGGCTTGCGTAGCCCGGCAATCCTGGTGATTGGAGAGGTGGTGGGAGAGCAACAGGCTGTGGGGCGGATCGCAATCGCAGGCTAACAGCAGGAACAGCCTTCAAGGCCGGTTAAACCCCAGGCAAAGAAAAACCCGGCCGAGGCCGGGTTTTTCATGAAGCTTCAAACCAATTACTTGGCCTGGGCTTCTACCTGAGCTTCAACGCGACGGTTGACAGCACGGCCTTCTTCGGTGGCGTTGTCAGCAACCGGACGGGTTTCGCCGTAGCCAACCGAGTCAACACGGCTGGATTCTACGCCGTACTGCTGGGTCAGCACTTGCTTGACAGCGTTGGCACGACGCTCGGACAGCTTCTGGTTGTAAGCGTCTGGACCCACGGAGTCAGTGTGACCTTCAACCACGGTGGTGGTTTGTGGGTACTGCTTCATGAAGTCAGCCAGGTTTTTGATGTCGCCGTAGCTGTTAGGCTTGACGACCGACTTGTCGAAGTCGAACTTGACGTCCAGCTCAACGCGAACGACTTCGGCAACAGCCGGGCAGCCGTCGGCGTCAACGGTAACGTTGGCCGGGGTGTCTGGGCACTTGTCGACGTTGTCGCACACGCCGTCGTTGTCGGAGTCGGAGCAGACTTCAGCAACTGGAGCAGGAGCAGCTTCAGCTTGCTTCGGGCTACCGCCGAAGTTCAGGCCAACACCAACGCTCGGGGCCCACTCGGTGTCGCCCTGGTCGATGTTGTACTGAGCTTCTACGCCGGCACGAGCATAGAACATGTCGGTGATGTACCACTTGGCGCCAGCGCCAACGTTGGCGAAGGTGGAGTGGTCACGACCGCCACGGCCGGTCTGGCCCAGCGACTGGTGCGAGAAACCAGCGGAAACGTACGGACGGATGGCGTCGTACGGGTTGTTGAAGTGGTAAACGGCGTCCAGGGCGGTGTTCGAGCCCTTGATGTTCTTGCCGTCTTCGCCACGAGCGTTGTGCACTTCGTCGTAGCCCAGACGCAGCTCAACGTCGTCGGTCAGGAAGTAACCGATCGAGCCGCCGAACAGGTTGCCGTCGTTCTTGAAGTCGCGCTGGCTGTCGAAGAATTCTTTCTTGTAGAAGATTTCAGTCTCGACGGCGCCTTGACCTTGTGCCATAGCGCCAATCGAAGTGGCGGCTACAAGCGAACCAATGGCCAAGCCCAAGGTGTTTTTCAATTTCATCCGTTAAATCCCCATCTGGTGATAGTTAAGCAGTCCCACCACAAACAAGAGGGACAACTCGACGGCGAGTCTAGCAGAACTCGCCGGTTCGTTAGAGATATTTGCACGCCACTAAGTTTCATCAAGGCCGGCAAATTTCTCCCGAAGCTTGTCTAGCGCGCGCTTGTAACGCATTTTCGTCGCGCTCAGGCCCATGTGCATGATGTCGGCAATTTCCTGAAACTCCAGCTCTGCGACAAAACGCAGCACCAGAATTTCCCGGTCAATCGGGTTCACATGCACCAGCCACTTGTCCAGCCCGCCTTTTTCTTCCGGCTTTGGAGCCTTGTCCTCGGACGCCTCTTCAACAGGGTCCAGACTCAAGGCATCCATCAACCGACGTTTGCGACGCTCCTTGCGGTACTGGGTAATGCACTCGTTGTAGGTGATGCTGTAGAGCCAGGTCTTGAACTTCGACTTACCCTCGAAGTTTTTCAGCCCGTACAGCACTTTCAGCATCACTTCCTGACAGACATCGTCCGCGTCACGGTCGTTCCCCAGATAACGCGCACAGACGTTGAACAGGGTCCGTTGGTAGCGCCGCATGAGCTCTTCATAGGCGCGAGTAACGTGGTACAGCTCCTCATGCGAACGCGCCACCAACTCTTCGTCTGTGAGCTCGCGGGGGTCATAGCGCATGGGCGGCGAATGAACTTTATTCAAAACGGATCTGGCCGACAGTCAGGTCAATGTCGCCGCGCGACCCCGTGGGTCGAATTTCGCGGCGGCATACATTAACAGCTTTTGTGCGGTTAGCGGCTATTGACGCGCTGTTCAAGCAGCTCGCGGTTAGACAGCGACACCAGTTCGCCATCATCGGTCAACAGCGTCGTCTTCACCGTACCGATCTCCTCGATATGCCCTTCGACCTCTCCAATCCGCACCTGCTGGCCCACTTGGTACAGCTCGCGCACGTAGATGCCGGCCAGGATCTGCCCGGCAATTTCGCGACTGCCAAGGCCCATGGCCAAGGCAACGGCCAGACCAACGGTAATCAGCCCGATAACGATGACGTGGTTCAGCAGGTCGGTTTTCACTTCCAGCTGGCTGATGGCCACCGAGATGCTGATGATGATCACAAGGCCTTGGGTGATACGCCCCAGGCCTGCCGAGTACTCCAGGCCGATGCCTTCGGCAGCGCCACGCACCAGGCCGTTGGCCACCTGCGCCAGCAACACGCCGGCCAGCAGCACCAGGGCCGCGCCGAACACTTTGGGCAAGTACAGGGCGAGCATGTCGAGGGTTGCCGAAACCCGCTCCAGGCCCAGCGATTCGGCGGCCGAGACCAGGAAGATGAGCAGCACGAACCAATAGACGATCTTGCCGATCAGGGTCGAGATTGGCACCTGGATGCCGCCCCGACCGAGCATTTTGGTGAGGCCGGTACCGGCCATCAGGCGGTCCAGGCCAAATTTGGCCAACAGTTTGGACAGCAGCGTGTCGAGCAGCTTGGCCACCACGAAACCGAGCAGCACCACGACCAGCGCGCCGAACAGGTTGGGGATGAAGTTCGCTACCTTGGTCCAAAGGGCAGTCATCGCGGTGACCAGGCTCTGGGTCCAGAGATCGAGTTCCATATTCAATCGGCCTTATCTGCTTTGCTGCCGGGGGCAGCGTTGCGGGAAGAGTGTCGACGCACCGGCGCAACATGCGCCGAGCCATTGTTCACGGCAATCAGCAGCGCCTGGCTCCAACGGCCAAGCAGGCTGAACAGATCACCCGCGCCAACCTGGCGGTTGGCGGTTTTCAGCACGCGACCCAGGCAAGCGGCGTCGTCCCGGTCGTCCCGGTCATTGCCGGAGGGTGACGCCTTGAGCAGGTCGCGCAGGGATTCTTCAAACGGATCGTGCATGGGCACCTCGCGCAGTGTCAGCAAGAGACGAGATGGCCGGGCGACGGGTCACACATCCCATTGGCACGAAGGTTTCAAATTGCACCGCTATACCCATCGCAACCGCCGGAACAGCCACCACTGCCCCACGGCCAACCCCAGCACGACGATGCAGGCGAACAGGAAGCCCAAAGGGTTTTCCGCCCCGGGGATGCCGCCGACATTGATGCCCAGCAGCCCGGTGACAAAGCTCATGGGCAGGAAGATGCAGGTGATGATGCCAAAGCGGTACATGGTGCGGTTCATCCGCTCGCTGCGCCGCCGGTCCTCGCTTTCCAGCACCAGCGCAGCGCGTTCGCGGGCCAGTTCCAGCTCTTCGAGGTAGCGGATCAGGCTGTTGTTGAGTTCATTCCAGTAATCGGCGTCGGCATTGGCGAACCAGCTCCATTTGCTGCGCGACAACTGCGCGTAGATTTCCCGTTGCGGGGCGAGAAAGCGGCGCAAGCCAGCGGCACGGCGGCGGATCTGCTGCAGGCTGCCCTGCTCCGGGGCATACCGCTCGTCGGATTCGACCTTTTCTTCCTCCAGGTCGACGAGCTCGGCCAGGTCGCTGACCAGGCCCTGGACCTTTTCGGTCAGCAACTCGCCCATCAACAGCAACAGTTCCGAGGCCGATTTCGGTCCCCTGCCCTGTTCCAGCAGCTGGAGAATCTCATCGCTGGCGCGCAACGGCCGCAGGCGCAGCGAGATGACCCGCTGCGCCTCGGCGAAGATGCGTACCGAAACCATGTCTTCGGGCTCGGCACCCGGGTTGAGGTTGACCCCCCGCAGGAACAGCAACAGCTGTTCGTCCGCCATGGGCAGCAGGCGCGGGCGGGTGTTTTCTTCCAGCAGCAGCTCGCAGGCGAACTCGCTCAGGCCGCTGTCGTGCAGCAGCCAGGAACGGGTTTGCGGATGGCTGCGGTCCCAGTGCAGCCACAGGCTCTGCTCCGGTTGCAACTGCAGGTCGTCCAGTTCGGTACGGGCAATCGAGCGCGCGCCGCCTTTGCCATCGAGCACCAGGGCATGCACCAGCCCCCACTGCGCGTTGTCTTCCTCGAACATCAAAGCTCCATCAGCGCGTGCGGCGCATTACTCCGGCATTTTCAGCGGGCTCGGCGAGACCAGCACGCCATTGTTGTCGGCATACACATACTCACCCGGGCGGAAGGTTACCCCGGCGAAGGTCACCACCACGTTGAGATCGCCAATACCGCGCTTGTCAGTCTTCATTGGGTGGCTGGCCAGGGCCTGCACGCCAACGTCGGTCTGAATCAGCACGTCGACATCACGCACACAGCCGTAGATCACCAAGCCTTCCCAACCGTTTTTTGCGGCTTTTTCGGCGAGCATGTCGCCGAGCAGCGCACGGCGCAGCGACCCCCCGCCATCGACCACCAGCACTTTGCCCTTGCCGTCGAGTTCGACCTGCTCCTTGACCAGCGAATTGTCCTCGAAACACTTGATGGTAACGATCTGGCCACCAAACGAATCGCGGCCACCGAAATTGCTGAACATCGGTTCCAGCACTTGTACCAGGTCCGGGTAGGCGTCACACAGGTCGGGCGTTACGTAATGCTGCATGGGAAGCTCCTGTCAGTCACAACGAAAGCGGGTATCGGCCAAGGCTACACCTTGGAGGCTGTCGCAGTCATCCGGGACCGGGCAGTCATTTGTATTCATCCTGTCTCGGCCCTTCCACGCGTGACCCGTTCCTGCACAAGAACGCGCCGTTATCCAGGTGTAGGAGCGGGTTTACCCGCGAATACGGTAGCGGCGGCAACGGTGAACGGCCGGTGGAAATTGGCCAGCAGGCCCGGCCCTTTCGCGGGTAAACCCGCTCCTACACGACGGCCTGTGTCCCACCCCCGATGTGCGTCCACCACCAATCCGTTGTAGGAGCGGGTTCACCCGCGAAGAGGCCATGACAGGTACAGCAAACTCAACTGGCAGGCACAGGTTCCGCAACGACAGTGGACGCATGCACGGGCAGCAGCGGGTTGCGCAGCCAGCGCTCCACCAGCGGCCACACCTGCACCTGCGCGGCCTTGCTCACCAGCATGTCGACATGCCCAAAGGCCTCGAAACCTTCTTCACGACCCAGCCGCAGGAACTGCTTGCGCTCGCCGCCCAACTGCTCGAACAGCTTGCGACAGGCCCACACCGGGTCCTGGAAGTCCCCTGCACCGGCCACTGCCAGCAGCGGTACATCCACTTCAGCCAGCCCTGCCCACCAATCGTTCTGCTTGTCGCCAAAGCGCCCGAACAGGCCGTGCCAGCGCATGCTCTCCAAGGCGAGGCCTATCGGCTCGTCTTCAGGCCCACGCTTGAAGCGCGGCCCGGATATCTGTCCCCAACGCTTGAGCACCAGCTTCGCGCCCCAAGCCAGCGGCGGCACTTTTAATGGCCAATAGACACGGCTGATCTGGGTACCGAACAAGGCCACACTGGCGACTTGCCCAGGCTCCAGGAAGCCGCCACCCAGTGCTGCCGCCAATGTCGTACCACCCAGCGAATGGCCCACCCAGTGCGGCGCCTGGCCCGATTGCTCGCGCACGAAGGCGTTGATCAGCGGAAGGTCATCACGGGCGTAGGCAGCAACACTGTTGTGCTTCCAGGCAAGGTTGCGCGGCGACAAGCCATGGCCTCGCATTTCCGGGATCCAGACATCGAAACCGGCGCGCGCAAGGTAGGCGCCCAGGCCAACCCCTTTGGGTGAATACCAGAAACGCCGATTGGAAAAACTGCCGTGCAGGAGAATGACCGGCACGCCTTGGGCCTGAACCTGGTCGGCCAGCCCCAGACGGGTGATGGCGAGCTCGACGCTGGGGTCCGGGCCGTTACCGGCCTTGATCCGATACACGTCTTCGCTGAGATCGCCGCGGCGCTCGGCACTGAGCAGGGCCACGGGGAATAGAGTGCTGCTGCTTTGCATAAGGTTGCTTGGTGCACAAAAAAGGGCGGGGTCCATTGCTGGAGCTCGCCCTGGAAAAAACCAGGCAGGAGGACGCCAGACGTCCCCCCGCGTTTTACTGCATCAGGCCGCGCCTTGGCCTTCGGCCAGGAAGAACCAGGTCTCGAGTACCGAGTCCGGGTTCAGCGACACGCTTTCGATGCCCTGCTCCATCAGCCACTTGGCCAGGTCCGGGTGGTCCGATGGGCCTTGGCCGCAGATGCCGATGTACTTGCCAGCCTTGTTGCAGGCGGCAATGGCGTTGGCCAGCAGCTTCTTCACCGCAGGGTTACGCTCGTCGAACAGGTGGGCGATGATGCCCGAGTCACGGTCCAGGCCCAGGGTCAGCTGGGTCAGGTCGTTGGAGCCGATCGAGAAGCCGTCGAAGTATTCCAGGAACTCTTCGGCGAGGATGGCGTTGGACGGCAGTTCGCACATCATGATCACGCGCAGGCCGTTGTCGCCGCGGGCCAGGCCGTTTTCGGCGAGCAGGTCGACGACCTGGCTGGCTTCGCCCAAGGTGCGCACGAACGGCACCATGATCTCGACGTTGGTCAGGCCCATCTCGTTGCGCACGCGCTTCAGCGCACGGCATTCCAGCTCGAAGCAGTCACGGAACGATTCGCTGATGTAGCGCGACGCACCGCGGAAGCCCAGCATCGGGTTTTCTTCTTCCGGCTCGTACAGCTTGCCGCCGATCAGGTTGGCGTACTCGTTGGACTTGAAGTCCGACAGGCGCACGATGACCTTTTTCGGGTAGAAGGCCGCCGCCAGGGTGCTGATACCCTCGACCAGCTTCTCGACATAGAAGCCGACCGGGTCGTTGTAGCCGGCAATGCGCTTGTCGACGCTGTCTTTCAGGTCGGCAGGCAGGCCCGCGTAGTTCAGCAGTGCCTTGGGGTGCACGCCGATCATGCGGTTGATGATGAACTCCAGGCGTGCCAGACCGACACCGGCGTTGGGCAGCTGGGCGAAGTCGAAGGCGCGGTCCGGGTTGCCGACGTTCATCATGATCTTGAACGGCAGTTCCGGCATGGCATCGACCGAGTTCTGCTTGATGTCGAAGCCCAGCTCACCTTCGAAGATGAAGCCGGTGTCGCCTTCGGCACAGGAAACGGTCACGCCCTGGCCGTCTTTCAGCACCTGGGTAGCGTTGCCGCAACCGACAACCGCCGGGATGCCCAGCTCACGGGCGATGATCGCCGCGTGGCAGGTACGGCCACCGCGGTTGGTGACGATGGCACTGGCGCGCTTCATCACCGGTTCCCAGTCAGGGTCAGTCATGTCGGAGACCAGTACGTCGCCCGGCTGGACCTTGTCCATTTCCGAGACGTCGTTGATGACGCGAACCTTGCCGGCGCCGATACGCTGGCCAATGGCACGGCCTTCGACCAGCACGGTGCCTTTCTCTTTGAGCAGGTAGCGTTCCATGACGTTGGCGCTGGAACGGCTCTTCACCGTTTCCGGGCGGGCCTGGACGATGTACAACTTGCCGTCGTCACCGTCCTTGGCCCACTCGATGTCCATCGGGCGCTGGTAGTGCTGCTCGATGATCATGGCCTGCTTGGCCAGCTCGCTGACCTCGGCATCGGTCAGGCAGAAGCGTGCGCGCTCGGCGCGGTCGACTTCGACGGTCTTGACCGAACGGCCGGCCTTGGCTTCTTCGCCATAGATCATCTTGATCGCCTTGCTGCCCAGGTTACGGCGCAGGATGGCCGGGCGGCCGGCCTGCAGGGTGTTCTTGTGCACGTAGAATTCGTCAGGGTTGACTGCACCCTGCACCACGGTTTCGCCCAGGCCGTAGGCGCCGGTGATGAACACCACGTCGCGGAAGCCCGACTCGGTGTCGAGGGTGAACATCACCCCGGCTGTGCCGGTTTCCGAGCGGACCATGCGCTGCACGCCGGCAGACAGAGCCACCAGCTTGTGGTCGAAGCCCTGGTGCACGCGGTAGGCGATGGCACGGTCGTTGAACAGCGAGGCGAACACTTCCTTGGCCGCGCGGATCACGTTGTCGACGCCACGGATGTTGAGGAAGGTTTCCTGCTGGCCGGCGAAGGAGGCGTCCGGCAGGTCTTCGGCAGTGGCGGAAGAACGCACGGCAACGGCCATGTTGTCGTTGCCGGCGGCCATTTCGGCGAAGGCCGTACGGATTTCCGAATCCAGGCGTGGCGGGAATTCGGCTTCCATGACCCACTGGCGAATCTGCGCGCCGGTCTTGGTCAGGGCATTGATGTCGTCAACGTCCAGCGCGTCGAGCGCGGCGTGAATGCGGTCGTTCAGCCCACTCTGCTCGAGAAAGTCACGGTACGCCTGAGCCGTAGTGGCAAAGCCGCCCGGCACCGACACGCCGGCACCGGCGAGGTTACTGATCATCTCGCCCAGGGATGCGTTCTTGCCCCCCACATGCTCCACATCATGGACGCCGAGCTTATCGAGGGAAACTACGTACTCTACCAAGGTGATCTCTCCACTAACTGTGTTGGAAAAGCTCAAAAGGCGCCCGCCTGTCTTCTATGACTTGGCCGGGCGTTTGTGGCCTGTACCTGGAAAATAGGCGCTGCAAATGTGGCAGAATGTCGACAGCCGCATTCGGCAAACCGAACTTATCATATCCAAGAATCGTCATCAGCTTAAGGCCCAGATCGCAAATGAAACGAACCGCGTTCTTCATCTCCGACGGCACCGGTATCACTGCCGAAACCCTGGGCCAGAGTTTGCTCGCGCAATTCGAGAGCATTCCATTCAACAAATTCACCCGTCCTTACATCGATTCGCCGGACAAAGCGCGGGCCATGGTCCAGCAAATCAACGCTGCGGCCGAGCGGGATGGGGTCCGCCCGATCATCTTCGACACCATTGTCAACCAGGACATCCGCGAGATCCTGGCGACGTCGAATGGCTTCATGATCGACATCTTTTCTTCGTTTTTATCCCCTCTTGAGCAGGAATTGATTGCCCATTCGTCGTATTCCGTGGGCAAATCCCACTCGATCGGCGGCAATTCAAACTACATGGAACGCATCGAGGCGGTGAATTTCGCCCTGGATAACGACGATGGTGCACGCACCCACTACTACGACAAAGCCGACCTGATTCTGGTTGGCGTGTCGCGTTGCGGCAAAACCCCAACCTGCCTGTACATGGCCATGCAATTCGGCATCCGTGCCGCCAATTACCCGCTGACCGAGGACGACATGGAGCGCCTGCAGCTGCCGGCGGTGCTGAAAAAGCACCACAGCAAGCTGTTCGGCCTGACCATCGACCCCGACCGCCTCACCGCCATCCGCCACGAACGCAAGCCCAACAGCCGTTATTCCAGCTTTGCCCAGTGCGAATTCGAAGTGCGTGAAGTGGAAAGCCTGTTCCGCAGGGAGAACATTCCCAATATCAATTCCACGCATTTTTCGGTGGAAGAGATTTCCGCCAAGATCCTGGTCGAAAAAGGCGTGGAGAGACGGTTCAAGTAACAGCCCCGCCCCCCTGTAGGAGCGGGTTTACCCGCGAATACGGTAGCGGCGGCAACGGTGAACGGCGGGTGTAATTGGGCCCGCTGGGGGGGCATCTTGGCGGGTGAACCCGCTCCTACACGACGGGCTGCGCCCAACCCCCGATGTGTGTCCACCACCCATCTGTGTAGGAGCGGGTTCACCCGCGAAAGGGCCCGCCCAGGCATACAAAAAAAAGCCCCGGCATCACTGCCGGGGCTTTGTTTTACCTCACCACAAGGCTCAGGACGGCACCACCGCTGCCTGCCCGCTCATGGCCAGGTCGACCAGCTCGCGGTTGGCCACCGCGTACATCGCATAGTCAGTGCCCGTGGCATTGCGCAGGTCGTCGAGCATGGCGCGCCAGCGCTCCACCATTCCCCGATGCTGCTCTGACCACAACGCCACGCGGGCATCCATGTCTTGCGGTGCATCGACCATCTGCAGGACCGAAATGGTGATCGCCCGCTGCTGCAAGTCGATATCGTCGCGGAATGCCTCGCGCGCCAGCGCCTGCCAGTTGTTTTCCACCGGCAGGTTGCTGATTTCCTGCAGGTACCAGGTCAGGTCCAGCGCGCTGCCCACGGCGAAGAATGCCTTGGCCACCTGCGCAGGCTCATGGCCGGTAACGTCGGCCGCCTCAATGATCGGCAGCAGGGTGTACAGGTGGCTGGTACCCGCCACCATCCGCGCCAGCAACTCCGGCACACCGGCGTCGACAAAGCCTTGGTAGCGCACCATCCAGCGTTCGCGGGTGGGGCCTTCGAGCAGCTCATCCAGCTTCAGACCCAGCTGCGCGATCTTCGGCCCGAAGTGCGCGGTATCGCGCCCGGCGTCCTGTTCGTTGCGGCGGCTACGCAGGAACCAGCGGGTGGCACGACGACCCAGTCGCATCAGCTCGTCCATCAGGGTGAGCTGGATTTCTGCCGGCACCTGATAGTCCAGCGCCTCGATCTGGCGGAACCAGTGCGGCAGGTGGAAGATATCGCGCACGATCACGTAAGCACCGGCCACGTTGGCCGGGCTCATGCCGGTCGACTCCTTCAGGCGCTGGACGAAGGTGATACCCATGTTGTTGACCAGGTCGTTGGCGATCTGGGTGCTGACAATTTCGCGCTTCAGGCGGTGGCGGCGCATGGCCTCGGCGAACTTGCTGACCAAGGACGGCGGGAAAGCGGTTTCCATGTCACGGGTCAGGTAGTCGTCGTCCGGCACCAGCGATTTGAGCAGTTGCTCCTTGAGGTCGATCTTGCTGTACGAGATCAGCACCGACAGCTCGGCGCGGGTCAGGCCGTGGCCGGCAGCCAGGCGTTCGGCCAACTGCTCTTCGGACGGCAGGAATTCGATGGCACGGTCCAGCTTGCCCCGCGCCTCGAGGTCGGCCATCAGGCGCTTGTACTCGGCAATCCGCTCGCGGGCGCGGCGGGCAGCCAGCGACAATGCCTGGGTCTGCTTGTAGTTGTTGCCCAGTACCAGCCCGGCGACTTCGTCGGTCATGCTGCCCAGCAACTGATTGCGCTGCTTCTCGGTCATGTCGCCACCCTGCACCACTTCGTTGAGCAGGATCTTGATGTTGACCTCGTGGTCGGAGCAGTCCACGCCGCCGGCGTTGTCGATGAAGTCGGTGTTGGTGGCGCCGCCGTTCAGGCCGAACTCGACGCGGCCGAGCTGGGTCATGCCCAGGTTGCCGCCCTCGCCCACTACCTTGCAGCGCAGTTCGTTACCGTTGACCCGCAGCGCATCGTTGGCCTTGTCGCCGACATCGGCGTGGCTCTCCGTACTGGCCTTGACATAGGTCCCGATGCCACCGTTCCACAGCAGGTCTACCGGGGCCTTGAGCAGCGCATTGAGCAACTCGGTCGGGGTCAGGCGGTCGGCTTCGATGGCGAAGCGCTCTTTCATCTGCGGGCTGATGGCGATGCTCTTGGCACTGCGCGGGAAGATCCCGCCGCCTTCGGACATGATGCTGGTGTCGTAGTCGCTCCAGGCCGAGCGCGGCAGGTCGAACAGGCGCTTGCGTTCAGCGAAGCTGGAAGCGGGCTCCGGGTTGGGGTCGATGAAGATATGCAGGTGGTTGAACGCTGCCACCAGTTGCAGCTTGTCGGACATCAGCAGGCCATTGCCGAACACGTCGCCGGCCATATCGCCCACACCAATGACGGTGATCGGGTCTTCCTGCACGTTGATGCCGCGCTCGCGGAAGTGGCGCTGCACGCCCACCCAGGCACCGCGCGCGGTAATGCCCATCTTCTTGTGGTCGTAACCGGCCGAGCCGCCGGAAGCAAAAGCATCGCCCAGCCAGAAACCGTAGTCGATAGCGATGCCGTTGGCGATGTCGGAGAAGGTCGCGGTGCCTTTGTCGGCCGCGACCACCAGGTACGGGTCGTCATCGTCATGGCGCACCACGTTGGCCGGCGGCACCACGCCACCGTCCTTGAGGTTGTCGGTGATGTCGAGCAGGCCGGAAATGAAGATGCGGTAGCACGCCACGCCTTCGGCGGCAATCTCGTCACGGCTGCCGCCCAGCGGCAGGCGACGCGGCAGGAAACCACCCTTGGCGCCGACCGGCACGATGACCGAGTTCTTCACCTGCTGGGCTTTCACCAGCCCCAGCACTTCGGTACGGAAGTCCTCTTCGCGGTCGGACCAGCGCAGGCCACCACGGGCAACGTTGCCAAAGCGCAGGTGCACGCCCTCGACGCGCGGCGAATAGACGAATATCTCGAACTTTGGCACCGGTTTGGGCAGTTCGGGGATCAGCTTGGGGTTGAACTTGAAGCTGAAGTACGACTTGTTCTGGCCGTTTGCGTCGGGCTGGTAGAAGTTGGTACGCAGGGTGGCCTTGATCAAGTCCAGGTAGCGCCGCAGGATGCGGTCTTCGTTGAGCACCTGCACGTCATCCAGGGCGCTCAGGATGGCCTGTTCCAGGCGCTGCTGCTTGTCGTCAAGGTCGTCCTGGGTCAGCTTGCGCGCCAGGTAGAAACGGGTCTTGAACAACCGGGTCAGCTCACGGGCGATGTCGGTGTGGTTGTTCAGGGTGCTGGCGATATAGCCCAGATCGAAGCCCAGACGGATCTGTTTCAGGTAACGGGCGTAGGCACGCAGCAAGGCCACGTCGCGCCACGGCAAGCCGGCGGTGAGCACCAGGCGGTTGAAAGCGTCGTTCTCGGCGTCACCACGGACGATGTGGATGAAGGCGTCCTGCAGGGTGTCGTTGAGCTGCTGGATGTCCAGGCTCAAGCCTTCGCTGTAGGTGAAGGCGAAGTCGTGGATCCAGTATTCGCGGCCATTGGCATGGCGCAGGCGGTACGGGAACTCGCCGAGCACGCGCAGGCCGAGGTTTTCCAGAATCGGCAGCACGTCGGACAGCGCCAGCGGCGTGTCGGCGTGGTACAGCTTGCAGTGCAGGATGCGCTCGCCCACCTGGGTCAACGGCTGGTAGAAGCTCATTGCCAGCGGCTTGCTTTCAGACAGGTTCAGCACATGCTGCAGGTCGACCACCGCCGAGTGCGCGGCGAAGCGCTCGCGGTATCCGGCCGGGAAGCCTTTGGGGAAATCGGCGAGGATGTTGGTGCCCTGGGCTTCGCCGAAGTTCTCCACCACCAGTGCCGAGTAGTCGTCATGCCACGAGCGGCAGGCCTGGATGACTTCGCGTTCCAGCTGCTGCGGGTCGATGTCGATACGGTTCTTGGGGTCGACCCGCAGAATCAGTTGCACACGGGCCAGTACCGATTCGGAGAAGAAGGTCCAGAACTCGCAGTCGCTGGCCTTCAGGCGCTCCATCAGCACCTGCTGGATCTTCTGCCGCACTTCGGTGGAGTAGATTTCCCGCGGGACGTAGGCCAGGCAGTAGCAGAAGCGGCCATACGGGTCTTTGCGCAGGAACACGCGGATCTTGTTGCGCTCCTGAATCTGCACGATTGCCATGACCGTGCTGAACAGCTCGTCGATCGGCGTCTGGAACAGGTCGTCGCGCGGCAGCACTTCCAGCACCTGGGCCAGTTCCTTGCCCAGGTGGGCCTTGGGATCGAAGCCCGAACGGCGCTCGACTTCGGCCACCTTCACGCGGATGTACGGAATGGCATGCACGCTTTCGCCATACACCGACGAGGTGTACAGCCCCATGAAGCGGTGCTCCTTGATGACCTTGCCGTCGGCGTCCAGCTGGCGGATCGACACATAGTCCGGGTAGGCCGGGCGATGCACGCGGCTGGGCAGCGCAGCCTTGGCGAACGACAGCAGCAGCGGCTCGTTGAGGTAGGCCACAGCGTAGTCTTCGATGCGCAGCTCTTCTGCGGTCAGGCCCACGCGCAGACGGCGCGGCAGGCCGAGGAACGACTGCTCGTCGTAGACCATCTGGCCGCCATCGGCGTCGCCCTTGACGGTGAATTCTTCATAGCCCAGGAAGGTGAAGTGGTTATCCAGCAGCCACTCGAGGAAGGCCTTGACTTCGCCCTTCTCGTTTTGGGCAGGACCAAAGCCGGTCTGTTCCACCTGCGCCACCACTTCACGCAGCTTGGCCTTCATCGGCTCGAAGTCGGCCACCACCACCCGTACCTCGGCCAGCACCTGCTCGATCTCGCGGGTCAGCACTGTCAGCTCGGCGGCATTGGCGCAGCGGTCGATCTCCAGGTACATCAGTGACTCGTAGCGCACGCCCTCGCCCTGGGTGCCCTTGGGCAGCAGTTCCAACAGCTCGCCCTTGGCGCCACGGCGCACGCTGAGCACGGTGGTTTGCAGGGTGTGGATGCTGTAGCCACGGCGGTTGAGCTCGGTACGCACCGAGTCGACCAGGAACGGCAAGTCATGGTGCAACACTTCGACCACGGTATGGGTCGACTGCCAGCCATTGCGTTCGTAATCAGGGTTGTACACCCGCACTTGCGGGTATTCGGGGTCGAAACGCTCGATGATGCGCCAGGCTGACAGGGTGCAGCCGGCCAGGTCGGAAAGCCTGCGCTGGGTGAGTTCGTCCAGAGAGATGATGCCGAAGAACTGCTCGGCGAACAGCGCCACTTGTGGCAGGGACTGCTCGCTGATGTGCTGCGCCAGGGCCGCTTGCAGTTGGTGCTGGAAGTCGGCTTTGCTGGCTGCGGTGAAGAACGCCATCTGTGGTACTCCGCTTGGGCTTTGTAATAATTGAAGCGTCGCTGCGTGCGCCGTGTACGGATCAACGATAGCCAACCCGTGGCATGACGGACGGTAAAAACCAGACGTTGAACGTGCGCAGGCACGCCCAGGGCTCGCCGAAGCTTAACGACTGATCGGTCATCTACGCTTGCAGCGCTGCGACAATTTCGGTCAAGGGGCGGTAACTTTACGTTTATGCCTGTACGCAAGACTGTCAGAATTCCCTTCCGTTTCCTTTGACCCGAGCCTGCTCATGCAAATCAACACCGCCCTGCTGTTCGCCACCCCTTGCGATGACGAGGAAGACAACATGGCGACCCTGTGCTGCCACAGCGACAAGGGTCAGATGTTCCTGCTTACCCGTTACCCGGACGAGGACACCGTCGACCTGACGCTGGATGACGAGCCGTCGACACTGGATGGCCTTAAGGTGACCCTGAGCGCCAAGCGCCTGCTGATTGAAGTGGCGGCCGGCGACCGGGACGCGCTGAAGGGGGATGAAGCACTGGAAATCACCCTGACCAGCGAGCTGAGTGACATGGATGAAGTGAAGGAAACCCTGGAGAACATCCTGGCCGGTACTGGAACCTTGGTCTGCGAGCTTTGAACCCTGCCCCTGCCTAGTGGGAGCGCGGTCCCTGGGGAGCAACTGTCTTGCTCAATTTCTAAAAGCTGACGCGATCCCTGTGGGAGCGGCCTTGCGTCGCGAAAGGGCCGCGCAGCGGCCCCAGGATCCCGACATCATGCATAGATTGCTGGGGCCGCTTTGCGGCCCTATCGCGACACAAGGCCGCCCCCACAATGATCAGGCCAGCGCCTGTTGCATCTCTTTGGCCTGCACCCGCAACGCCTCGCAAAACGGCTCCACCGCTGCCGATGCCGGCCGATGGTCCGGGCGTATGAGCATCACCTGATAGGGCACCGATACCCGTAACCTGCGGATCGGCAACCCGCCTTGCGCCGCCTCCAGCCCGCTCAGTGGGTTGATGATCGCCACCCCCAGGCCTTGCCTGACCATGGCGCACACCGAAGCGGCACTGGTGGTTTCGATGACCGTGCGGCGGTTAACCCCGGCCGCACGAAAGTGCTGATCCAGACGCTGGCGGTAGGTATCCAGGCTGGCCAGGTTGATGAAATCGACCTCATGGAAATCACTCAGCTCCAGTTCAGCCTTCACCTGCAGCGGGTGGTGCTCGGGCAACACGCACACCATGTTGGCACTGAACAGCAATTCACCATACGCGCCGCGCGGTATCTGTTCGACTTCAGTCAGGCCAAGGTCATGCTGCTGGGCAACCAGTGACTCCTCCAGCAAAGGCGACTCCTGCGCCAGAATGCTCACACTCACACCGCTGTGCTGCTGGTGAAAGCGCTGGCAGGCCTTGGGCAACAAGGTTTGCGAGAACAGCGGCAGGCAGGTGATGGCCAGCCGGCCCTGCTCGAAGTTGCGGATGGCCTGGGCAAAGCGATCGATCCGCTCCAGCCCGACGTAGGCGCGCTCGACCTCTTCGATCAACAGCAGCGCCTGGGCCGTCGCCACCAGGCGCCCGCCCTCGCGCTCGAACAGGTTCAGGCCAGTCACCTGCTCCAGCCGCGCCAGTTCGCGGCTGACGGTCGGCTGCGAGGTGAACAGCAGGCGCGCCGCACCGGTGACACTACCAGCGGCCATGATGGCGCGGAACACTTCGATGTGGCGGACGGACAGTTTCACGGCAGCACCCGGTGAGTCGACAATGGGTATATCAGATATGAATGACTTGCAGAAAAATAGCTATTTTTCTGAATTCCCGCTTTGATTCATCCTCGTGGCCTTCCTTATCCGAGTAGCGCCACCATGACCGCACCCTTCACCCTTCTGGCCGAGGCGGTTCGCCAGCACGGCTCGCCGCTTTGGGCGTACGACGCCAGCACCATCGCCGAGCGTGTCGAGCAGTTGAACGTATTCGACACCGTGCGCTTCGCCCAGAAAGCCAACCCCAACCTGCATGTGCTACGCCTGATGCGCGCCCATGGCCTGGTGCTGGACGCCGTGTCGCTGGGTGAAATGGAGCGGGCCTTCGCTGCGGGTGCAAGCGTGGACGGTGACCCTGCCGGCGTGGTGCTGACCTGCGACGCGCTGGACCGCCCCACCTTGGAGCGCGTGGTGGCGTCAAAGATCGAAGTCAATGCCGGCTCCATCGACATGCTGCGCCAACTGGGTGAACGCTCGCCCGGCCACCGCGTGTGGATCCGCATCAACCCAGGCTTCGGCCATGGCCACAGCCGCAAGACCAATACCGGCGGCGAAAACAGCAAGCATGGCATCTGGCACGAAGAGCTGGACGAGGCGCTGGCGTGCATCAAGGCCCATGGCCTGCACCTGGTGGGCGTGCACATGCACATTGGTTCCGGGGTGGACTACCAGCACCTGGAACAGGTGGCCCGCTCGATGATCGAGCTGATCGGCCGCCTGGGCGTGGACATCGAGGCGTTCTCCATCGGCGGCGGGCTTTCCACCCCTTACCGCAGCACCGACAAACCGGTCGACCTGCAGCGTTATGCGCAGACCTGGGCGGTGGCGCGCAAGGAGATCGAAGCGATGCTCGGCCACCCGGTGCGCATGGAGATCGAACCCGGGCGCTTCCTGGTGGCGGAGTCGGGCTACCTGGTGGCCGAAGTTCGTGCCGTGAAACAGGTGGGGCGCAATACCTTCGTCATGATCGACGCTGGCTTCAACGACCTGATGCGCCCGGCGATGTACGGCGCCTACCACGGCATGACCCTGCTCGATGCCGATGGCCAGGCAGTAGATCGCCCGCGCCAGCCGACCGTGGTGGCCGGGCCGTTGTGTGAATCGGGTGATGTGTTCACTCAGGATGACCAGGCGCTGACCCCGCAGGACCTGCCTCAGGCACAGGTGGGCGACCTGCTGGTGATCCACGATGCCGGGGCCTATGGCGCGTCGATGTCGTCGAACTACAACAGCCGGCCGCTGCTGCCGGAGTTCCTGATCGAGAACGGTACCCTGCGGATGATCCGCCGGCGCCAGACGGTGCAGGACCTGCTGAGCCTGGAGGCGGATTTCTAAAGATCGCCCCCAGGCGTGCACACTCTTTTGCGGGCACGCCCGCTTCCAACTGACCTTCACCTCCAGCTTCATCCCCCGGCACGCTCAAGCTGGGTGCGATCGGGCCGCTTTGCGGCCCTGTCTCGATGCGGGACCGTATTTAAAAAAGCGACCAGGGTGGCTCTGCACCCGATAGCCATGGCGCAACGAGAGGCAGATGGGTTGACGCGCAAGGCGACAAAAAGCCTGCCAACGTCAACGATACCGTTTAATCAGAAATTTCCTACGCACCTATCGGAAGCGCAATGCTCCTTTGAGAAGTGATTCCTCGCTAGTGTCCAGCCTCGGGTCGAATGCAACGCTTGCATGCATTTGATGATCATCCCTGCTCGCTGGAGCTATACATGGACTCGTTGAAAGAAACCCTCGAACTGTGCAGGCGCATCACCTCCGGCTACCGCCCTGCCCTGCGCAACAGCCCCGTCGCCGACTGCACCCGCCGCTTCGAACTGCTGCCCCTGCGCTACGCC